>DASPIF010000089.1:0-4513 GCA_035629255.1 Actinomycetota bacterium
GATGCGTCGCGGCGACCTCGACCCCGCCGTCCTGCTCGAGGAGGAGTTCCTCCCCCGGGTGCGCTCGCTCCAGCGTGCCGAGTTCTGGGCCCCGGCGCTGTCGACCGCGGTGCTGCTCGAGCATCGACGCGGCCATCACGCCGTCGCCGACGACCTGATCGACGAGTTCATCCGCGTGACCGAGGATCACGACACCGCACGCCTGCAGTTCCTCCCCGACGTCGCCCGGGTATGCGCAGCCCATGGCCGGATCGATGTCCTGGAGCGGCTCGTGAGCGAGGAGCACCGCGTCCGCAACGAGCGCGGTCGCCGCGCGCTCGCCGCGGCGCGCGCGGTGCTCGCCGAGGCGCGCGGCGACCATGCCGACGCGGCGGCCAGGTACGCGGACGTCGCGCACGGATGGCTGAGGTACGGCTCGATCCCGGAGCGCGCCGAAGCGATGCTGGGGCGGGGGCGGTGCCTGCTCGCGATCGGCGAGGTCGACGAGGCCCGCGTCGCGCTCGCGGCCGCCCGCGTCCACCTCGAGGAGCTCGGCGCCGCGCCCGCGCTCGCCGAGATCGACGACCTCTCGTCGGAGTCGGCGGACGCGACGGCGTCGGCCTCCCGCTGATGGCGAACCGCCTCGCCGAGGAGACGAGCCCGTACCTCCTGCAGCACGCGGACAACCCCGTCGATTGGTACCCGTGGGGCGACGAGGCCCTCGAGCGGGCACGGATCGAGGACAAGCCGATCCTGCTGTCGATCGGCTACGCGGCGTGCCACTGGTGCCACGTGATGGAGCGCGAGTCCTTCGAGGACGAGGCGACCGCCGGCCTGATGAACGAACACTTCGTCTCGATCAAGGTCGATCGCGAGGAGCGCCCGGACCTCGACGCGATCTACATGGACGCGGTCCAAGCGATGACGGGCCACGGGGGGTGGCCGCTGACCGCGTTCCTCACGCCCGACGGCAAGCCGTTCTACGCGGGGACCTACTTCCCGGACGAGGACCGTCACGGCATGCCCGCGTTCCGCAAGGTCCTGACGGCGATCGCACAGACGTGGCGCGACCGTCGCGGCGAGCTCGAGGAGCAGAGTTCGCGCATCGTCGGGGCGATCTCGCGCACGTCCGAGCTCGCCGGGTCCGACGAGACGCTGTCGGACGAGGTCCTGCAGCAGGCGGCCTCCTCGCTCGCGCGCGCGTTCGACCGCACGTGGGGTGGGTTCGGCGGCGCGCCGAAGTTCCCGCAACCCATGACGCTCGAGTTCCTGCTGCGCCGTCATCTCCGCGGCGCCCCGGACGCGCTCGACATGGTCACGATCACGCTCGATCGGATGGCGTACGGCGGGATGAACGACCAGGTCGGCGGTGGCTTCCATCGGTACTCGACCGACGCGCGCTGGCACGTCCCGCACTTCGAGAAGATGCTCTACGACAACGCGCTCCTCGTCCGGTCGTACGTCCACGCGTTCCAGGTGACCGGGAACGAACGCTACCGCCGCGTCGTGGCCGAGACGTGCGACTACCTGCTCCGCGAGATGCGGCATCCCGACGGCGGGTTCTTCTCCTCGCAGGACGCGGACAGCGAGGGCGTCGAGGGCAGGTTCTTCGTCTGGTCGTGGGACGAGCTCGTCGAGATCGGTAGCGAGGCCGTCGCGACGGCGTTCGGCGCGACGCCGAGCGGCAACTGGGAGGGCGCGAACGTCCTGTGGCGTCCGGTCCCGCTCGCCGCGATCGCCGACGAGATGGAGATCGAGGAGCCTCAGCTCGCCGCGGATCTCGACCGCGCGCGCGCCGAGCTGTTCGCGCGACGCGAGGGCCGGGTGCGGCCGGGAACGGACGACAAGGTTCTCGCCGCGTGGAACGGCATGGCGATCGCCGCGCTCGCCGAGGCCGGCCGCGTCCTGCGCGAACCCCGGTACGTCGAGGCCGCGGTCGCGGCGGCCGACTTCGTCCTCACCTCCCTTCGACGCGAGGACGGCAGATTGCTCCGGTCGTGGCGCGACGGCCGCGCCGGTCGACCCGGGTACGCCGACGATCACGCGCTGATGGCGGACGCCTGTCTGGTCCTGTTCGAGACGACGTTCGAGGTGCGATGGTTCGAGCAGGCGCGGACGCTCGCCGACGAGCTGATCCGGCTCTTCCACGACACCGACCGGGGCGGGTTCTTCCAGACGGGCTCGGACGCCGAGTCGCTGGTGATCCGGCCGAAGGAGCTCTACGACAACGCGGTGCCGAGCGGGAACTCGGTGGCGGCGGACGTCCTCCAGCGGCTCGCGCACCTGACGGGCGAAGCCGAGTACGAACGCGTCGGCGTCTCGGCGCTCCGCCTCGTGCGCGACGCGCTCCCCCAGGCGCCCACGGGGTTCGGTCACGCGCTCTGCGCGCTCGACCTCTACCTCGACACGGTCAAGGAGGTCGCGATCGTCGGCGACCCGGCATCGAGCGAGACCCGCGCGCTCCTCGACGAGGTGCTCGTCCGTCGGTTCCTGCCGAACCACGTCCTCGCGGTCGCGCCGTCGCCCGACAGCGCCGCGGCATCGACCGTCACGTTGCTCGAGGGACGGCCGCAGCTCGACGGGAAGCCCACCGCCTACGTCTGCGAGCGGTTCGCCTGCCAACTCCCGGTGTCCACGCCGGAGGACCTGGAGGCACAACTCACCGCCTGATCCCGCTTGACAGCGGGCGTCCGTGCGCCGTAACTTACCGTAAGCGATGGCTTACACAGAGGCGACGGCGAGGGTGCTCGACGCGCTCGGGGACCCGACGAGGCGGGCGGTGCTCGAGCTCCTCCGAGAGGGGCCGCAACCGGTGGGCGAGCTCGCGAGCCATCTGCCCGTCAGCAGGCCGGCCGTCTCCCAACACCTGCGGGTCCTGAAGGAGGCGGGTCTCGTGCGCGACCGACAGGACGGGACGCGGCGCCTCTACCGCGTCGACACGGAGGGTCTCTCGGCGCTCCGCACGTACCTCGAGAGCTTCTGGGACACCGCGCTCACGAGGTTCGAGGCGGCGGCGGCGGAGTCCCGGCGGAGCGAAGGAGGTCGCGAACGATGATGACCGACGTGAAGCCGATCCAGCGATCGGTGCGGGTGGCGCTCGATCCCGGGCGCGCGTTCGAGCTCTTCACGGCTCGGATGGAGTCGTGGTGGCCGGTCGACACCCACTCGCGGGCCGCAACCGAGTTCGACGACGACGAGGTCCACGCCGTCGGCGTCGAGTTCCAGGGCCGGGTGGGCGGCCACGTCCTCGAGCGGATGTCCGACGGGCGCGTCCTGCCCTGGGCCGAGATCGTCGGCTGGGACCCGCCGAACGGTTTCGTGATGGCGTGGAAGCCCCACTCGCGACCGCAGCCGCCGACCGAGGTCGAGGTCCGGTTCGTCGACGACGGCAAGGGGGGCACGGTGGTCGAGCTCGAGCACCGCGCGTGGGATCGCCTCTCGGAGCCGATCGCGCCCGAGCTGTACGCGAACTACGCCGGCGGATGGGTGAAGACGCTCGAGGCGTTCGCCGCGGGCGCCGAGCGGGAGGTGGCGTGATGCACATCCTCCTCCACGGCTGGTTCGGATCGGAGCTCGCCCGGCTGCGTTCGGAGGACCTCCGCGAGCGGGCGACGCGGTCGAGGCACCGTGCCGACGGACGGCGCCGCTCCTCGCGCCGACCCGTGCCGCCCTCGTCGGGCGGCTGACACCCTCGCCGCCGCCGGATCGTCTCTCGGGTCGCGGCGGCGGCCATTCGTGCGGGGATAGGCTCGCCCCGTCGTGATGGTCCTCCGGGTCCTGCTGTTCGTCCTGGGCGCGTCGATCGTCCTGCTCACGATCCGCTCGATCGTCCGGACGTTCCTCGTGCCGCGCGCGTTGCAGGCCTACGTCGCGCGAGCGGTGTTCGTCGGGATCCGGCGGCTCTTCCGGCTGAGCGCCCCCCTCAACGCGCCGTACGAACGGCGCGACCGCGTGATGGCGTTCTTCGCGCCGGTCGCGCTCCTCGCGCTGCTGATCACGTGGGTGCTGTTCGTCCTCACGGGCTACACGATCATGTTCTTCGCGCTCGGCGGGAACTCCTGGACCGAGGCCTTCACGATCGCCGGCTCGTCGATGTTCACGCTCGGGTTCGCACCCCGTGGCGGCACGGCCCAGATCGTCCTGGATTTCACGGCGGCGGGCGTCGGGCTCGTCGTGCTCGCGCTGTTCGTCACCTACCTCCCGAGCCTGTACGCGGGGTTCCAGCGGCGCGAACGCGGGGTCGCGAAGCTCGAGGTCCGCGCCGGCCAGCCACCCACCGGCGTGTACCTGCTCGAGCTCGCATGGAACGTCGGTCGTCTCGAGAACCTCCGCGAGCTGTGGGCCGAGTGGGAGGACTGGTTCGTCGACGTGGACGAGAGCCACTCCTCCTTCCCTTCGCTCGTCTTCTTCCGCTCGACGCACGCCCGGCAGTCGTGGACGACGGCGGCGGGCGCGATCCTGGACGGGGCGTCCCTGTTCGTCTCGACGGTCGATGCTGCGCGTCAGCCCGAGCCGGAGTTCCTGATCCGGTCCG
>DASPIF010000090.1:0-3736 GCA_035629255.1 Actinomycetota bacterium
GAAGTAGCTGAAGACGTCGCCCATGTCGACGTCGAGGTCGACCACGGCCGTGTCCTGACCGGAGAGCGCGGCGATCGAGCTCGCGAGGTTCGTCGTCAGGAACGTCTTCCCGGTCCCGCCCTTGCTCGAGAAGACCGAGATCACCATCCCGCGCTGCTGCGGCTTCGCGGACATCGCGCCGCGGAGCTGCCGGAGGTTCTCGGCCCACGCGATCGCGCGCTCGACGGCGTCGCGGAGCTCTTCGCTGCCCTGCGTGAGATCGACGACGTCGCGGATGCCCGCCCGCATCGCGGCGGGCAGCAGCCCGTTCCACGACTTGTCGCGGACCATCACGATCGCCGTCATCGGCGCCGTGCGACCCACGAACTCGGCGAGCCCGAGCGCGTCCGGCTCCTTCACGTCCGGGGACAGCACGAGGACGTCGACCGGGTCGTCCGACTCGACGAGCTGCTCCTCGGCCGCCGTCACCGACGGCGCCCAGCCGACGTCGCTCGGCTCGACCTCGAGGGCACGAGCGACGGTGGAGCGGAACGCCTGGGGTGTCCCGACCGCGACGACCGATCCCGGCACTATCGGTTCCTTCCGTTGCCGGGCAGGATGATCTCCGCCACCGTCAGCGGCTCTTGCTCGACGCCCTCCTGATCGGGCGGCAGCAACGACGTGTACAGCGTCCCCTGCTCGGCCGCGAACACGAACTTCTGCGCGTCCTCGGGCGTGAGCGCCAGGATGATCTGGAGCGTCGTGCTGGAGGTGTCGTCGTTGTTCGTCTGCTCGCCGGCGATCCCGCCACCCGAGCTCGGCCGGATCACCCGCAGGACCTCGGCCTGAGGCACGAGGGTCACGGTCGCGTCGAACGTCGGGACCGCGACCTCACCCTGCGTCCCGGTGTTCTCGGTGTTCTGGTCCGACGGACGGCTCGCGTCCTTGACCGCGCGACGCAAGCTGCGCTCGTCGATCGCGGTCAGCGTGATGTCCTGGAACGTCGCGTAGATCGAGATGTTGTCGCCGCCGGTCAGCGACCCCGAGATCGCGCGAGGCGCCTCGAGCGCGACGGTGATGGCCTGGTAGCCCTCGGGGATGCTGAGGAGCCCTCCCGGGACCTGGCCACCACGGATCCGCCCGATCGGGATCTGCTCGTTGGCGAAGATGAAGACGCTGTTGCGCTGGTTCTGCAGCTGAGAGATCTGCGTGACGGGGTCGTCGATGGCCGCGTCCTGCGGCACCTCGATCGTGACGAACTGCCCATCACGGATGAATTCGTTCAGATCCGTGTTCGCTGGGATATCCACCGTCGCTACCACGACCGATCGGAGATCGCCGCCCTCGAGCGCGTTCTCTCGAACGCCGCGCGAGTACAGGAACACCCCCGCCGTCGCGAGCGTAGCGAGGATCAACGCCAGCACCACGACGAGTCCCCGAGACCGCATGCGTTCCTCCTTCGTTTCTCCTCCGGCCGCGCCGCGCGCGTGCCGGTCCGTCCGTCACTCGACCAACAGGATCCTGCTGAACCCGCCGGGCACGCCGCCCTTCACGTTCCCGAACCCGCCCCCGACCCAGTCGACGAGGATGCAGTGCGAGCTCGAGTTGGTCGGCGGGCTACCGCAGTCCGACGGTGCCTCATTCGTCTTGAAGACCCCGGTCAACAGGAGCCGGGTGAACCCCACCACGTTGAAGACCTCGCAATGCGTCCCCTGTCGGATGCATCCGTCGGTGACCGGGAGGGCGATGATATTGCCGACCGCCTGAGCGAGCGCCGTGTACATCGGTTGCGCGTTGCCGGTCGCGGCGCACACCCACGTCGGGTCGGGGTAGTTCAGCGGCGGCAAGGGAGGCCCGTCGTACCCGCCGACCTCGGCGTAGTGCGTGTTGGCGCCCATCTCCTTGTCGGCGCAGTTCTCGTCCTGGCTCACGTTCCACGCGTCGAGGTTCAACGTGCCGAAGGTCGAGCCGTCGAAGTCGTCGTTGTCGAACCAGAGGTAACAGCGCTGCGGCGGGTTGGTCACCGGGACGTTCGGGATGTCGCAATCGCCCTGGAACGTCCCGACCGCCGCGACGAACGGGACCGGGTTGGCGACGCCCGTCGTCTCCCAGATCGCCGTCGCCGTGGCCGCGACCTCGGTGCCGTCGAGCCCGAGGATCGGGGCGACGAAGTACTCGACGTCCATCGCGTACCGGACGGTGACGACCCCAGGTTCTTCGGTCGCCTGGCCGCATCCCGGCGCGGTGAAGACGATCTCGTCGGTGGCACCGTTGGCCTCCGCCGTCTCGATCGCCGCCGCCTGCGCGGCGTCGAAGGTCCCGACCCCGCTCTGCCCGCAGACCTGCGCGCCGGCGAGCGCGGCGGCGTCCGCCGCGTTCACCATGTCGCGGCGGACGGCGATCACCCGACCCAGGTCGACCGTCAGCGCCACCATCCCGAGGAGGACGACGAGGCTGAGCGCCACGAAGACCAGCACCGCTCCGGCGTCCTCGTCGCGCCTCACTCGCATCGGAAGGTCCCGGAGATGGTCGCGGAGATCGTGTCCGGGATGCCGGGCACCATGGCTCCGAGGACGCCCGTGCCGATGGCCTGGTCCCATTCCACGGTCACGTTGTCGCCGCGGGTCTCCTCGCCGACACACTCGATGCTCTGCGAGGGCGTCTCCGAGATCTCGTAGTTGAGCGCCGCGGCTTCCACCCGGTCGACGACGTCGCAATCGGTGAAACCGTTGCCCTGGACGGCGGCGCATCGGGCGCCCTCGCGGGCGGCGCCCTGGAGCACTTGGTACTGGCTGTACATGATCCCGAACTGGACCACGCCGGCGACGAGCAGGATGAGGATGGGCATGATGAGCGCGAACTCCACCACCGCCGCACCGCGCTCGCTCGCGCGAAGGGACCTCATGCTCGTCGTCGCCCTCCCGTAGATCGGCCCGCTCGGGGCCGAGTCGTCACATCCGTCCGTCGGCCCCTCACTCCCCCCTCCCGAGGAGTGAGCGGCCGACGGCCGCTCGAACCGAAATCTATGCGCAGCCAGCGTCGCCGCTGCTGACACAGCTCTCTGCGTCGTTGAACATCTCGAGGAGCGCCTGTCCCAGGAGGAACAGGCCCGCGATCACCGCCAGAGCGATGAAGACCACGAGGAGGCCGTACTCCGTCGTCACGGCTCCGTTCTCACGCTCGTCGCGAGGGAACCGGTACTGCAGGTACCGAACCCCCGCCTGGATGATGGAGACCATCTACACCTCCTCCCGATACGGATCGGTTGCCGCACGCGTTCGTCGGCCCTTTCCCGGGTACGGTACGTGCCCTCGTCGACGCTGGGTATCCGGATTCCCACGGACGGGTCGTACGTCGATCTACGTACGGATCCCCTGCGGCGACAGTGTCACCGAACACAACGGGCGAAGCAAGCCTCGGGTTCTGGTCCGAACGCGCTAGGTTTCGCTCCCCACCGACACGAGGCCGCTGCGAGCGGCCACGCGCAGCGCCGCCACGCGGGTCCCGACCCCGAGCTTGCCGTAGATCTTGCCGAGGTGGGTCGTCACGGTGCGCTCCTGGACCCCGAGCCGGGTCGCGATCTCCCGGGCGGTCAGCCCCTCGGCGGCCACGGTCAACACCTGCCGCTCGCGCTCGGTGAGCCGGGTCGAGACCTCGTCTGGGTGCTCGAGCCCGTGCGCGATCGCGCCGACGAACTCTCGGGGCGGCCCGACGAGGACCATCTCGCCGTCGGCCGCCTCCCGCAGGGCGTGGAGGA
>DASPIF010000091.1:0-4363 GCA_035629255.1 Actinomycetota bacterium
GCGACGGCATCACGTACTGGCCGTTCGCGGAGATCCTGAAGCAGCACGCGGAGGTCCAAGACTCCGATCCGACCGAGACCGTCCGCCGGAAGATCGACGCGTCGTGTCGTGCGGTGCTCGCCTCGGATCCCACGATCGATCCGCTCCGCGCGGTCGGTGCCCTCGCCTACACCGCCGGCGTCGAGCTCCCGGAGGCCCCGATGTCGGACGAGCCGCGGCAGATCCGCGCCGAGATCCATCTCGCATGGCGGTCGTTCTTCACCGCCCTGTCGCGCCGCGGCCCGGTTGTCGCCGTGATCGAGGACATCCACTGGGCCGACGAGGCCCTGCTGGATCTGCTCGACGAGCTCGGGGACCGGGTTGCAGGCGGGGTCATGTTCGTCTGTCCCGCGCGACCGGAGCTCCTCGAGCGCCGTGCCGGATGGGGCGGCGGCCGGCGGAACTTCTCCTCGGTCGCCCTCGAGCCGTTGTCGCCCGACGACGCCGATCGGCTCGTGCGGCACCTGCTCACGATCGACGACCTTCCTCCGACCGTCCGCAACCGGATCCTCGAGCGCGCGGAGGGGAACCCGTTCTTCCTCGAGGAGATCGTGCGTCACCTGATCGACGACGGGCTGATCGTCCGCGAGGCCGGCCGCTGGCGCGCGCAGGCGCGGATCGCCGAGGTCGAGATCCCCGACACGGTCCAGGCGGTGCTCGCGGCGCGCATCGACATCCTGCCGCCCGACGACAAGCAGGCCCTCCAGCGCGCGGCCGTCGTCGGCCGCGTCTTCTGGACCGGACCCGTCGTGCGGCTGCTCGACGGCGACACCGAGCGCCTCGACCGGGCGCTCGACCGGCTCGAGGACCGCGAACTCGTCGCCTCGCGTCTCGGATCGTCGTTCGCGGGCGAGACGGAGTTCTCGTTCAAGCACGTCCTCACGCGCGAAGTCGCGTACGGCTCGCTGCCGCGACGCGATCGCGGCCGCGCACACGCGACGGTCGCCCGCTGGCTCGAGGACGTCAGCGCGGAGCGCGCGGGTGAGTTCGTCGAGCTGCTGGCGTACCACTACGGGGAGGCGCTCCGGGGAGCGCGCGAAGACCCGTCGACGGCCGCCGACGAGATCGAACGGCTGCGGGCGAAGACGTTCGAGTCGCTGCTCTCGGCCGCCGAAGCCACGCGCCGTCGGTTCTCGATCGCGAAGGCGTTCCGCCTGGCCGAGCAGGCGCGGGGCCTCGCGGCCACGCCTCTCGAGCGCGCGCGCGTCCTGGAGCAGATCGGCGTCGCCGCCATCTCGGATTACCGCGGCGACCTCGCATGGGAGACCCTGAAGGAGGCGGTGGAGATCCGGCTCCTCCATGCGCCGGATGACCGTCAGGCGCTCGCCCGCGTCTGCGGACGCGCCGTCGAGTCGCCGACGCGCTGGCCGGGATCGATGCGCACGACCGTGACCGAGGAGGAGATCGAACGGCTGATCGCGATCGGGCTCGAGCACCTCGCGCCCGACCGCGACGGCGAGGACCGCGTGCGGCTGCTGATCGCCCGGGCCTTCGGTCCGTTCTCGGTCGGACACGGACGGCACCCGACCGAAGAAGAGGTTGCCCTCTCGCTCCGCGCCGGTGAGGAGGCGGCCGACATGGCCGTCCGCATCGGCAGGATCGATCTCGCCTCCGCGGCGCTCGACGCGACGGCCTCGGCGCTGCTGATCGACGGGATGTACGGGTTGCAGATCCCGTACATCGAGCGCCGGATCGATCTCGCGCCGCGGATCAACAACCCGTGGGAGGTCGGCGACATCTTCGCGATGGCGGCCTGGAGCTACGCGAACATCGGGCACCATCGCCGCGCGCTCGAGTACGGCGAGGAGGGAGCGTTCCGAGCCGCCGAGGACGCCGAGGGGATCCGCCTGCACAACCTGGCCTGGTGCGCGTGCGCCGCCTTCCACCTCGGCGACTGGGACCGGATCGTCGACGACCTCTTCCCGAAGGTCGATGCGATCCTTCGCGACCGCGACGAGCCGCCGTACTTCGTCTCGCACCTGTACGGGACCGCGCAGTTCATCCTCACGGCGCGCGAGGACCCTCGGGCGTCGGAGCAGGTCGAGCTGTTGGAGGAGATGGCGACGGACCATCCGCGCGCGAGCGTGCTCGTCGGCTGGCTCGCATGGATCCGTGCTCGTTCCGGCGACGCGGCGCGCGCGATGGAGCTGCTGTCGACCGTCGACGCGATCCCCTCGAGCGTGTTCCGACCGCACACCGATCTGATGCGCGCCGGCGTCTACTCGGACCTCGCGTCGTTCGATGCCGTTCCGGCGTTCCTCGAGACCACACGTGCGTACGCGGCCAAAGCCGGCCTCGTCGCGCTCCCGGCCGCGCTCGATGCGCTCGAGGGCCGGATGGCGTTCGCGGCGGACGACGTCGCGACCGGGACGGCGGCGCTCCGACGGGCTCGCGAGCGGTTCGTCGAGCTCTCGATGCCGTTCGAGCGCGCCCGCGCGGAGCTCTCGCTCGCCGAGGGGCTCGCGGCGTCGGATCCGGCGGAGGCTCGGGGACTCCTCGATCCGGCGACGCGCGAGGCGGAGCGGCTCGGGTCCACGTGGGAGCTGCGCCGGGCGTCGGAGGTGCGGCCGCGGCTCGGCTGAGCCGGGATCGCGAGGCTAGGCGGTGCGCTCCTGGCGCTCGCGCCGCGGCTTGGTTTCCTTTACCGGCACGAGCGTCGGGTTGACCTTCGTGCGGACGACGTCACCGTCGATCACGCACTTCGTGACGTCCTGGCGCGAGGGGAGCTCGTACATCGTGTTCAGCAGGACCTCCTCCATGATCGCCCGGAGGCCGCGCGCGCCGGTCGCTCGAAGGATCGCCTGGTCCGCGATCGCGTCGAGCGCGTCGTCGTTGAACTCGAGCTCGACGCCGTCGAACTCGAAGAACTTGCGGTACTGCTTCACGAGCGCGTTCTTCGGCTTCGTCAGGATGTCGACGAGCGCCGTCTTGTCGAGGTTGTGCACGTTGGTGATGACGGGCAGGCGACCGACGAACTCAGGGATCAGCCCGTACTTCAGGAGATCCTCCGGGAGCACCTGCATGAGGATCGCGCCGACGTCCTTGTCCTCGACGCGACGGACGTCCGCGCCGAAGCCGATGCCGCGTGAGCCGATCCGCGACTCGACGATCCGCTCGAGACCCGCGAACGCGCCTCCGCAGATGAACAGGATGTTCGTCGTGTCGATCTGGATGAACTCTTGGTGGGGGTGCTTGCGGCCGCCCTGCGGCGGGACCGACGCGGTCGTGCCCTCCAGGATCTTGAGCAGCGCCTGCTGCACGCCCTCGCCCGAGACGTCACGGGTGATCGACGGGTTCTCGCTCTTGCGCGCGATCTTGTCGACCTCGTCGATGTAGATGATCCCGGTCTCGGCCTTCTTGACGTCGTAGTCGGCCGCCTGGATCAGCTTCAGCAGGATGTTCTCGACGTCCTCGCCGACGTAGCCGGCCTCCGTCAACGCCGTGGCGTCCGCGATCGCGAACGGCACGTTGAGCATCTTCGCGAGCGTCTGCGCGAGGAGCGTCTTCCCGCAGCCAGTCGGCCCCAGGATCATGATGTTCGACTTCTGGAGCTCGACCTCGCTGTCCTTCGCGCCGACCTGGATGCGCTTGTAGTGGTTGTAGACCGCGACCGACAGGACCTTCTTCGCCGATTCCTGACCGATCACGTACTCGTCGAGGAACGCATAGATCTCCTGCGGCTTCGGGAGCTCCTCGAGCTTGAGCTCGGAGGTCTCGGAGAGCTCCTCCTCGATGATCTCGTTGCAGAGATCGATGCACTCGTCGCAGATGTAGACGCCGGGGCCCGCGATCAGCTTCTTGACCTGCTTCTGCGACTTCCCGCAGAAGGAGCACTTCAGCAGGTCTCCCCCGCCATCGCCGATCCGTGCCATTCGTGCGTCCCCCGAACGTCCGTGTCAGGCCGTGGCCGCGAGATCGCGCTGCGGCGTCTCGCGGGCGGAGATGACCTCGTCGATGATCCCGTAGTCCTTGGCCTCGTCGGCCGTCATGATGAAGTCCCGGTCGGTGTCCCGGTGGATGCGCTCCATGGGCTGGCCGGTGTGCTGGGCCAGCATCTCCTCGAGCAGGCGGCGCATCCGTTCGATCTCCTTGGCCGCGAGCTCGATGTCGGAGGCCTGGCCCATCGCCTGTCCGTACGGCTGGTGGATGATGATCCGTGAGCGGGGCAGCGCGAGGCGCTTCCCGGGTGCTCCGGCCGCCAGCAGCACCGCCGCCGCCGACGCCGCCTGACCGAAGCAGATCGTCGAGCAGTCGGGGCGGATGAACTGCATGGTGTCGTAGATGGCGAAGAGGGCGTTGATGTCCCCGCCCGGGCTGTTGATGT
>DASPIF010000092.1:0-5332 GCA_035629255.1 Actinomycetota bacterium
CAGATCGTCTCGCTGGCGATGGCCGAGGTGACGGGACCGAGCGGCACGCGGATGATGGTCGATACGTTCCAGGGCTTCGCCGTCTCGTTCGCGAGGTACTGCTGATGGCCGTCGTCGCGCGCCCACGCCCGATCTCGAACCGGACGGCGGTGCTCGTCGCCGTCGCGCTGATGACGGGGGCGCTCGCGCTGCGACTCATCGATCCACAGCAGGTGGCGTGGATCCGCACGTATCTCGTGATCTTCGGATCCCTTCTGGAGCAGGCGATCCCGTTCGTGATGATGGGGGCGCTCGCGGCCGCGGCCGTCGAAGTATTCGTCCCCGTCGGAACACTCGAGAAGCTCGGGAGCTTGCCGCGTCCGCTGCAGCTGCCGGCCGCGGCGTTGGCGGGACTCGCGTTCCCGATCTGCGAGTGCGGCTCCGTTCCCGTGGCTCGGCGGCTCGCGCAGCGTGGCCTGTCGCCGTCGGCCGCGGTCACCTTCATGCTCGCGGCGCCCGTCCTCAACCCGGTGGTGCTCGCATCGACGTTCGTCGCGTACCGGGGGCGGACGACGCTCTGGATGATGATCGGCGGTCGGTTCGCGCTCGGGATGGCGGCGGCGATCGCGGTCGGATGGGTCGTCGGCCGGCGATCCGCCGCCGAGCTCCTGAAGCCGAACCCGGCCGAGACGCACGTGCACGCCGTCGAGCTCGAGCGGCCGGAGGCGAGGTCACGTCGGTTCATCACCCACCTCGGCAACGACTTCCTGTTCATGGGCCGCTACCTGATCCTCGGGGCGACGATCGCCGCCGCGATCCAGACGTTCCTTCCTGCGTCCCTGCTCGCGGATGTGGCCGGGATCCCCGTCCTGTCGATCGTGGCGATGATGGCGCTCGCGGCCGCGCTGTCGCTGTGCTCGGAGTCGGACGCGTTCGTGGCGGCCTCCTTCGTCCAGTTCGGGCCGTCGGCGCAGCTCGCCTTCCTCGTCTCGGGGCCGATGGTCGACGCCAAGCTCGTCGCGCTGTACGGGGGGACGTTCCGTCGAGGGTTCATCACCACGGTCGTCGTGACCGTCCCGCTCGTGTCGCTCGTCGGCGCGCTGTGGCTGGGGGTGATCGCCGGATGAGCGGCGTGTCGACGGTGACCCCAGGGGTCGACACCCAGCCCGCGCCGAGGGCGTGGAGCGCATCCCGCGTGGGTGGTGGCGTGGTCCTCGGCGCGTGGGCCGCGCTGTTCTGGTTCCTCCTAATCTCGGGCCGCGGCGCCTTCTACCTCTCGACACGGACGACGTGGGTCGTCCCCGTCGCGGCGATCCTGCTCACGGCCGCGGCCGTCGGACGTCTGGTGACGGCGCGTTCCGGGCGTGCGGAGCCGCTCGCGCGGAGGGAGCTCGGCGTCCTCGTCGCGATGGCGGTGCCGGTCTTGCTCGTGATGGCGCTCCCTCCCGCGACGCTGGGGTCGTTCTCGGCCTCCAAACGAGCGGCGTTCTCCGGCGCGGGCATCGAAGCCTCGCCGAGCGAGATCGCGTCCGGAGATCTCACGCTCGTCGACGTCGCGGCGGCACAGACGTCGCCCGAAGGTGAACGAGCGCTCGCCGCTCGCGCCGGCGAGCCGGTGGCGTTCGTGGGCTTCGTGACGCGGTACGAGGACACACCCGCCGACGAGTTCCTCCTCACTCGCTACGTGGTCTCGTGCTGCGTCGCGGACGCGATGGTGGCGCAGGTCCGCATCGTCAACGTCACGCCCGGCGCGTTCGCCGACGGCGACTGGGTCGAGGTCGCCGGGACGATCTATCCGCTCGGTCGTGAGGTGATCGTGGACGCGAGCACGGTCTCCGCCGTCGCCCGCCCCCCTCGCCCCTACCTCTCGGCGTAGCCGCCCGGTCCGAGGCGGTACCCTCCGCGCCGTGATCGGCGCCGGCGCTTCCGTGTGGTTCTCGACCCTCGGGGCGGTCCTCGCCGTCAGCCTGATCTCGCTCGCGGGGATCCTCGCGCTCGTCGCCCGGGAGGCCTTCCTGCGCAGGGCGCTGCCATTCCTCGTGAGCTTCGCCGTCGGCGCGCTGCTCGGCGACGCGCTCCTGCACATCCTGCCCGAGCTCGCCAAGGTCGAGGAGGGCGAGCTCGGGCAGGAGGGCGGGTTCACGACGGGTATCGCGTTCGTGATCGTCGGGGCGATCGTCTTCTTCTTCGTCCTCGAGAAGGCGATCCACGTGCACCACACGCTCGACGCACCGGAGCACCGGCACATCCACCCGGTCGCCGTGAACAACCTGATCGGTGACGGCGTCCACAACTTCGTGGACGGCGCGATCATCGCCGGCGCGTTCATCGTCGATGCGCGCCTCGGGGTCGGAGCGACGGCCGCCGTCATGCTCCACGAGATCCCGCAGGAGGTCGGTGATCTGGGCGTCCTCGTCCACGCGGGGCTCACCCCACGGCGGGCCGTCGTCTACAACCTGGCGTCGGCGCTCGTCGCGCTGTTCGGCGCGGTGCTCGCGCTCGTCCTCGAGGGCGTCGTCGACGGGCTGGAGCGGCCGCTGCTCGCGACCTCCGCGGGCGCCTTCATCTACATCGCCGGAGCCGACCTGATCCCGGAGCTCCATCGGACGAACGACTGGCGCTCCTCGATCGTTCAGTTCGTGGGCATCGTCGGCGGGTTCGCGGTGATGGCGCTGCTGTTGCTGGCCGAGTGACGCCGCCTCAGGCAGGGTCCGCGCGGAGCGCACGGCGAACCGCGGCGACCGCGTCCTCGTCCGACGCACCGAGCTGACGCGCGCGCCGCGCGTAGCGATCGGCGGCGTGCTCGAGGGCGACGTCGGCGTCCGACGGAACCGATGGGAGGCGATCCGCCACGAACGTCCCGAGCCGGCCCCCGGTCCGCAGGTGACCCGCGGCTTCGAGCTCGCGATACGCCTTCGCCACGGTGTTCGGTGCGAGGTCGAGCTCGCGAGCGAGGTCGCGGACGGTCGGTAGGCGTTCGCCGGGGAGCAGCGAGCCCCGGCGGATGCGCGCCGCGAGCGCGTCGTGCAGCTGCGCCGAGAGCGGCTCCCGCGCCGCCGGATCGAGGCGGATCCTCATCGGGTCGTCGCCACGCGGCCACGGCCGACGCCCGTCTGACCCGCGAGCCGAACGCGGCCGCGGGGTGAGCCGCAGACGGCCTCCTCGCCGGCCGTGACCACGCCATCGCTCGCGAGCGCGATCACGGCGCGATGCGTGTCCTCGAGGTTCGCCCCCGTGCGCCGCGCGAGGCCGCCGAGCGACGAGGACCGGAGCGACCGGAGCTCGCGCACGATCGCCCCACGGACCTGGCGGCTCGAGCCTTCGAACCGCCCTTGCCGTCGGCCGGGGGTCGAGACGGCCGCGACGCCGGCGGACGGGCAGCGCGCGGCGAGCGGGCAGGCATCGCATCTCGCGCGAGGGCGGCACACCGTCCGTCCGAGGTCCATGACGGCCTGGTGCCACACGCTCGGGTCCGTCGTGCCGAGCCAGGTCCGGGCGATCCCGTCGAGCTCCAACGGGCTGACGTCGGCCACCGCCGCGACTCGCGACACGACCCGCCGGACGTTCGTGTCGACGCCCACGACCGCGACGCCGAACGCGATCGCGGCGACGGCCGCCGCCGTGTACGGGCCGACGCCCGGAAGCGACCGCAGCACGGGGACGTCCGCCGGGACCCGTCCATCGTGGTCGCGCAGGATGGCCCGCGCTGCCTCGGAGATCGCGACGGCCCGGCGGTTGTGACCGAGGCCCTCCCATGCCCGAACGACATCGGCGCGATCCGCGCCCGCCAACGTCGCCACGTCGGGGAACCGTTCGAGGAACCTTCGGTAGACCGGGACGACACGCGCGGCCTGCGTCTGTTGCAGCATCACCTCGGAAACGAGGACGGCGTACGGGTCGCGCGATCCACGCCAGGGGTACGCGCCGCGCCGATCCTCGTACCAGCGCAGGAGCGGCGGCGTCAGACCGGGATCGATGGGGCCGCGCGACGCCGCAGCGGCCGACGGGCTCATCGCCGCGTCGATCTCGCCGGCCACATCGTCCCTCCGGATCAGAAGCCTGCCGAGCTCCTCTTGTCGGGAAGGTCCTGGGAGATCTCCTTCAGCGCCCCCCACACCTCGCGCAGGACGTCGGCGGCGAATCTCGGCGGCTGGCTGCTCTCGCTCCCGAGCGCGCCGCGCACGGCGGACGCCGTGATCTCGACGGCCTTCTCGAACAGCGCCCAATCGGGCTCTCGTGCCATGGCGGTGTGACCCCCTGGAAGTCGATGGGTGACGAGCGGCCGAAGGCTACCTGACGCCGCGCGGTCACTCGTACGCGCGCAGCCCGGTCAGCGCCTCGCCGACGATCAGCGTGTGGATCTCGTTCGTGCCCTCGTAGGTGAGGACCGACTCGAGGTTGTTCATGTGCCGGATCACCGGGTACTCGAGCGTGATCCCGTTCGCCCCGAGGACGCCGCGAGCCTCGCGCGCGATCTCGAGCGCGACCCGGACGTTGTTGAGCTTGCCCATGCTCACCTGTTGCGGCGCGAGCCGCCCCTCGTCCTTGAGCCGACCGAGGTGCAGCGCGAGCAGCATCGCCTTGTTCAGCTCGAGCGCCATGTCGGTGAGCTTGCGCTGCGTCAGCTGGAACGCGCCGATCGGCTTGCCCCACTGCTCGCGCGTCTTCGAGTACTCGAGCGCGGCCTCGAAGCACGCGCGCGCCGCGCCGACGGCGCCCCAGATGATCCCGAACCGCGCCTCCGAGAGACACGAGAGCGGTCCCTTGAGACCGCGCACGCCGGGCAGGAGCGCGTCCTCGCCGACGCGGACCTCGTCCAGGATCAGTTCCGAGGTCACCGATGCGCGGAGCGAGAGCTTGCGGTGGACGTCTCTCATCGAGAACCCTGGGGTGTCGGTCGGCACGAGGAACCCGCGGATCCCGTCGTCGGTGTTCGCCCAGATGATCGCGAGATCGGCGATCCCGCCGTTCGTGATCCACATCTTCGTCCCCGAGATCACCCACCCGTCGCCGTCACGGCGGGCCGTCGTCCGCATCCGGCCGGGGTCCGAGCCGTGGTCGGCCTCGGTCAACCCGAAGCAGGCGACCACCTCCCCCCGCGCCATCGGCGGCAGCCACCGCTCCTTCTGTTCCTCGGTCCCGTACCGATGGATCGGGAACATGCAGAGCGAGCCCTGCACGCTCACGAACGAGCGCATCCCGCTGTCCCCGAACTCGAGCTCCAGGCACGCCAGGCCGTAGGAGACCGCGTTCGTCCCCGCGCAGCCGTAGCCCTCGAGGTGCATCCCGAGGAGCCCGAGATCGGCGAGGGACTTCGTCACCTCGCGGGGGAACTCACCGCGCTCGAACCAAT
>DASPIF010000093.1:0-2328 GCA_035629255.1 Actinomycetota bacterium
GGCGGTGACCCAGCCTCTGCCCGAGCCACGCATCCATCGTGGCGCGTCGTCCTCGACCGAGGCGGCGACGAGCACCTTCGTGCGGCCCTGCGAGAAGAGCACGGAGCCCTCGGCCCAGTCCTGGTAGCCGAGCTCGACGTCGATCGGCCGGAGCGCGTCGGCGGTGCGACCGTCGGAGCGGACGGCGTCGCTCACCGGGTCCGCGCCGAACGGTGGTGCCCCGGCGGCGCGTCGTGGCCGAGCGAGAGCACGAGGCCCTCGACCGCCGCGCCGAGCTGCCCGTGGAACGCCTGCGAGGCCTCGTCGAGCGAGACGGCCGCGTCCCGCGACGGCAGGAGGTGCGTCAGCACGAGTTCGTCGACGCCGGCGTCCGTGGCGATCTCGCCGGCCTGGCGCGCCGAGAGATGGAACGGCGTCAGGTCGTCGGCGTCCTGGTACGTCGCCTCCGCGAGGAAGACGTCCGCATCGCGAGCGAGCTCTCGCACCGCGTCCGACGGTCCCGTATCCCCGGTGTAGGCGAGCGTGACGCCGTCGGTCGAGATCCGGAACCCGAGCGCGGGCAGCCCGAGGTGCTCCATCTGATGGGCGCGGATCTGGAACGGGCCGACCTCGAACGCCTCGCCGTCGACGGTCTCGTGGACGTCGAAGCCGATGTGGAACCCCTCGACGCTCTCCTCGGACAGCAGCGACATCATCCGCGCGTCGAGACCCTTCGGCAGGAACAGGGGCATGCCGTCGGGACCCTGGCGGTTGTAGTACCGCGCGTAGAACAGTGGGTACACGTCGACGCAGTGATCCGCGTGCTCGTGGGTGATCAGCATCGCGTCGACGTCGCCGATCCCGATGTGCTTCTGGAGGTTGGCCATCGTGCCGGACCCGCAGTCCATCCACAGCGAGAAGCCGTCTTCCTCGACGAGGTAGCCGCTCAGCGCGGTGCCGCGGTCGGGCCACGATCCCGAGGCCCCGAGGACGGTGACCTTCACGCGCCGACCTCGACCGGGCGAACGGCGACCGACTCGACGCCGCCGAGCGCCGGCCCGAGGAAGTGATGCGCGATGCCACGGAAGGCCTCGGGATCCCCGGTGGTCATGAACTCGTGCGTGATCTCGCCGTCGGCATCTCGGAGGAGGTTCGACGAGAGCAGCGTGGCGTACACGTCTTTGGCCGTCTCCTCCGCCGATGACACGAGCACCACGTCGTCCCCCATCACGAGCTGGATCAACCCGGAGAGCATCGGGTAGTGCGTACAGCCGAGGATCAGCGTGTCGATGCCCTCGTCGCGCAGCGGCTCAAGATACCCGCGCGCGACGCCAAGGAGCTCGGGGCTCGAGGTGTCGCCCCGTTCGACGAAGTCGACGAACTCCGGGCAGGCCATCGAGCGCAACCGGATGTCCGCATGCAGCTCGTCGACCGCGCGGTCGTACGCGTGGCTCGCGACCGTCGCCTCGGTCCCGATCATCCCGACCTTGTGGTTGCGCGTCGCGCGGATCGCGGCGCGCGCGCCAGGCTCGACCACGCCGACGACGGGGACGCCGTGCGCGTCCGCCACGTCCTCGATCGCGGCCACCTCGATCGAGTTGCACGCCACCACCAACAGCTTCACGTCACGCGCGACGAGCGAATCGGCGAGCTCCAGGCCGAACCGTCGGATCTCCTCGACCGGACGCGGCCCGTACGGGAACCGGCCGTTGTCGCCGAGGTACCGGATCGGCTCGTTCGGCAGGAGGTCGACGATCGCGCGGACGACCGTCAGGCCGCCGACGCCGGAATCGAAGACCCCGATCGGTCGTGGATCGCTCACCGCCGCCGGGTCACCACCACAGCGACTCGGCGATGTTCTTCTCGGCACGCTCGAACTCGGTCGCCCACGCCTGCGTCGACAGGTACTTCCACCCGCCGTCGGGCAACAGACACACGACGTCACCGTCGTCGAGATCCGCGGCGATCCGCTGCGCGACGTGGATCACCGCGCCGGAGGAGATCCCCGCGAAGATGCCCTCGCGCTCGGTGAGCTCACGCGTCGCGCGGAGCGAGTCGCTCGAGTTCACGAGGAACTTCCGGTCGAGCACCGATTCGTCGAGGATCGGCGGCACGAAACCGTCCTCGAGCGACCGCAATCCGTAGACGAGATCGCCGAGCTCGGGTTCGGCGGCGACGACCTGGATGTCCTCGCGGTGTCGTTTGAGCCGGCGACCGACGCCCGTCAGCGTTCCTCCGGTCCCCAGCCCGGCGACGAAGTGCGTCACCTCGGGGAGGTCGCGCACGATCTCCTCCCCGGTCCCCTCCTCGTGCGCGAGTGGGTTCGCCGGGTTCCCGTACTGGAAGGGC
>DASPIF010000094.1:0-6265 GCA_035629255.1 Actinomycetota bacterium
GAGGTTCGTGCAGAAGCCGGCGTGGGTGCAGAGCCGACGGTCGTCGTACAGGACGACGGCCTCGCCCTCCCACGGCTCGCGGCGCGCCGAGATCGGACCGCGGTCGGCCGTCTCGGTCCCGTCGAAGCCGGTGCGCTCGCACGCCCCGTCGCAGAACGGAGGGCGCTCGCTGACCCCGCAGCGACAGAGCTCGTAGCTCCCCGCGCTCGTCGCGAAGTCCGGTCCCTCGTCCCACGCGTACGGCTCGCCGTGCTCGGTCTGCAGGATCGCGGTGCGCAGCAGGCGGACCTCGCCCTCGACGACGAGCGGTCCGTTGCGCCGGACGACGACGCGTCGCTCGCGGTCCTCCATCGCCAGCGAGTCTACGGCGAGCGCCGCTCAGGCGTTGCGCGCGCGCCAGGCGTCGAGCAGCTCCGCCTCGCGTTCGGGCTCGAGCCCCTCGTCCGCACGCACGAGGAGGTCCTCGCCGGAGCGCTGCCAGGCCCAGCAGTCGCGGAACGACCCCTCGATCGGGCGGACCTCCAGGCCCGCGGCGAGCGCGCGCGACGCGTCGAACCGGCTGAACGCGATCTCCTGTGGCGGCACCCACCACGGGAACGCCTCCCACCCGTCGAGACCGTTCTCGAGGAGGAAGTCGGCGGAGGCCCAGGTGAAGCGGACGTCGCGCGCTCCGACCGTCTCTGCCGCGATCTCGAGGAGACGCCCGATGCGGTACGGCTCCTGCGGCGCACACAGGTTGAAGACGCCGCCCTCCGACCGCGTCGCGAGCGCGAGCGCGAACCGCGCGATGTCGCGAGCGTCGATCAGCTGGACCGGCGCGTCGGGCGACTCGGGCGCGAGGACCTCACCGCCGCGCGCCATCCGGTCGAGCCAGTACGGCATCCGCCACGCGCTGTCGTAGGGACCGCAGATGTACCCGGGTCGCAGGATCAGCGCGAGATCGCCGTACGCGGCCTGCACCTCACGTTCCGCGAGCACCTTGAGCGGGCCGTAGGACTCGTCCGTCACCTCTTCCGTCGTGGGGTCATCGAGGGTCCCGAGCCTGCCGTCCTCGTCCTGGCCTCCCGTCGAGAGGTCGTCGTAGACCGACAGGCTCGAGATGAACGTGTAGTGCGGCGCGAGGGCGCGGAGCGCTCCCACCGACGTCCGGGCGACGCGCGGGACGTAGCACGAGGGGTCGAAGACCGCATCCCAAGTCCGCCCGAGCGCCGTCACCGGCTCGAGCGACGACGTGCGGTCGCCGCGGATCTTCTCGAGGTCAGGGAACAGCTCGGGGCGCGTCTCCCCGCGGTTGAACAGCGTGACCTCGTGGCCGGCGGCCAGCGCCTCCTCGACGAAGGCGCGACCGACGAACCGCGTGCCGCCGAGCACCAGCAGTCGCATGGACGGTGACCCTATCGGCGGACCGTCGGGCGACCACCGCCGGTAGCATGCCGTTCCCGCCGCTCGCAGGAGAACACCCATGACCGATCCGACGACGGAACGCGCACGCTCTGCCGACGGCACCGAGATCGCGTTCGAGCGTGCCGGCGAGGGCCGTCCGCTGGTCGTGGTCGGCGGCGCGCTCAACACCCGCGGCAGCGCGGGACCGTTGGTCGCCGCGCTGTCGTCGAGCTTCACCGTGATCGCGTACGACCGTCGCGGCCGCGGCGATAGCGGCGATACGGCGCCGTACGCGGTCGAGCGCGAGCTCGAGGACCTCGTCGCCGTGATCCGCGCCGTCGGTGGTCCGGCCCTGCTCCTCGGCCACTCGTCGGGAGCCACGCTCGCGCTCGAGGCCGCTCGCGGCGGATCCGACGTCGAGGCGCTGGTCGTCTACGAGCCGCCGTTCATCGTCGACGGGACGCGGCCCCCGGTCCCCGACGGGTACGTGCAGCGGCTGGACGAGCTCGTCAACAGCGGGCGGCGGGGTGACGCGGTGGCGTACTTCCTCGAGACCGGCGTCGGTCTCGCCCGCGCCGTCGTCGACGGGATGCGCGGCATGCCGATGTGGCCTTCGCTCGAGGATCTCGCGCACACGCTCGGCTACGACGGGCGCGTGATGGACGATCGCACGACCGGCCGCCCCTTCCGCCCGGGCGAGTGGGACGACGTGACGGTTCCGGTGCTCGTGATCGACGGCGGCGACAGCTACCCGTGGCAGCGGAACAGCGCGCGAGCGCTCGCGGACGCCCTTCCGAACGCCGAGCACCTCACCCTCGACGGTCAGACCCACGACGTCTCGCCGGCCGCGCTGGCGCCGGCCGTGGTGGCGTTCTTCACGCGCTGACGGGGCACGAGGTCGGCGGTACCGTGTCGTCGACGAGCCTCCGACGACGGGAGCCGACGGTCATGGGCAAGGCGTTCGACCTCTCCTACGAGCACGAGATCGACGCGACGCCCGACGACGTGTGGGAGGCCATCGCGACCGGACCGGGGCTCGACGCCTGGTTCATGGGTCGCAACGAGGTCGAGCCGCGTGAGGGAGGGGCGGCCCGCCTCGACGTCGCCGGGAACACCGAGCGATACACCGTCTCCGTCTGGGAGCCGCCGAGCCGCCTCGTCACCGACAGCGGCGAGGCCGAGGACGGCTCGCGCCACGTCTTCGACTACCGGCTCGAGCCACGCGGGTCGAAGACGGCCGTGCGCTGGATCCACAAGGGGTTCCTCGGGTCGGACAACTGGGAGCTCGAGTACGAGGGGATGTCCGAGGGCGACCCGATGTACTTCGACAAGCTGTTCGAGTACCTCACGTACTTCCGCGGTCGTCGCGCGACGCCGGTGAATGTCTTCCAGCCGGGACCCGCGGACAAGGACGCGGCGTGGGCTCGGTACCGGGAGGCGTTCGGACTGGAGCGCGACGTCCGGGTCGGCGAGCGGGTCACGTTGCAGATCGCCGGACTCCCCACGATCGAGGGCGAGGTCGACTACCGCTCCGCGAGCTTCCTCGGGGTCCGCACGGGCGACGCGATGTACCGGTTCCTGCACGTCGATTGGGCGCAGATCGTCGGGCTTGGGCACCACCTGTTCGCCGAGGGGCTCGACCGGAACGTCGAGCGCTCGTGGGCCGAGTGGCTCGCGGGCGTGTTCCCCGCGGAGTGACCGACCCGGGCACCGACCCGCGCGCACCCGACGAGCACGACCGGATCGTCGGGCTGCTCGAGCAGCACGCGCCGCCCGACTGGCAGTCCCGGTTCGAGACCGACGCGCTCGTCGACGCGATCGTCTCCGGCGAGCCGGTACAGATGTTCGTGATGGCCGCCGACATCCGGAACTCGACGAGCCTGATGAAGGAGGCGATCCGGTTCGAGCGCTTCGCGTTCATCATGGACAAGTTCGTGACCGCGGTCCGTCGCGGGATCCGCGCTCCCGGAGGGTGGTTCGACAAGTTCACCGGTGACGGGTTCCTCGCCTACTGGATCGTGCAGTCCGGACCCGACGACCAGTACGACGAGCGGTTCGTCGAGGCCGCGGGCAACATGGTCCACAGCGCGCACACGCTCGTCGACTTCTTCCACCGGCTGGTGCTCGAGGACTTCCGCTCGAACTCGCGGAACCTGCCCGACGGCGTGGGGCTCTCGATGGGGCTCGACGCCGGCCCCGGCTACCTCGTGCAGATCGGCGGTGAGCTCACGATCGTCGGTCCGCCCGTCGTCGGCGCGGTGCGCATGGTGACGGCGGCCTCGAGCCCACGGGAGATCCTCGCGAACGTCTTCCTCGGCGAGCGTGTCCTCACGGAACAGGACGGCGTGTACGAGGGCCTCGGCGTGCGCGTCGACCGAGAGCACCGGCCGACGAAGGAGTACCCCCAGGGGCAGGAGGTGTACGTGCTGCGGTTCGCCGAGGGCGAGACGCCCGCTGGCAGCACCCCATGACCGCTACCATGCGTCCCCGGCACGGGCGTCGCACGTGATCGGCGCCTCGAGGTCGAGCGCCGGCGTCGCCGGCGTCATGCGGACCATGACGTAGCCGTCGTCCTCCGGCGTTCGGACGACCCCGTCGGCCGTGCGGACGCCCGTCGGACCGCGCCACGCGGTCCACCCGAGGCGCTCGTAGAACGCGAGCCGGCCGGTGCCGAGCGCGCCGAGCTCGAAGGTCTCATCGATGTAGCGCGTCGCGTCGGCGACGACCGCCGAGCCGAAGCCCCGTCGCTCCTGCATGGGATCGGTCGCGACCGCCTCGACGTACCCCGTCCGCAGCCGGTACTCCCCCGCGTGGATCTCGCGCTCGACGACGGAGGCGTGCGAGACGATCGCATCGTCGATGCCGACGACGAAGTGGACGCCGCCCATCGCGTGCTCGAGGTCGTGCTCGTCGAACGCCTCGTCCGGCTCCGGCCACGCGGCGGCGAAGATCGCGCGGAGGGCCCCGAGCTCACGCGGCGTGAGCTCGGGGCTCCGCACGCGGCGTACCGCGATCACGCCTGTGGCTGGTCCTCCGGCATCGGCATCGGGCTCATCAGCTGGAAGTAGTTGCCGTCCGGGTCCTCGAACGTCGCGATCTCGCCCTCGCCGACATCCTCCATGCCCTCCGGCGTGTAGGGCTCCTGGACGACCGTCGCGCCCGCGGCCTTCATCCGCTCGAACTCGCCGCGAACGTCGGCCGTCTCGAGGTTCCACAGGATCCGCCCCGGGCTCGCGTTGCGACCCTTGACCTGGTCGTGCGGTCCGACGGTCAGGAAGCCCGAGCCGAGCCGCCACCCGACGTACCCGCCGTCGTCCCAGACGGGCGCGCCGAAGAGCCTCGTGTAGTACTCGGCGAGCCCCTTGGGGTCCTCCGAGCCGATCAGGATGCTGTTCAGGTTCATCCGCGTTCTCCTTCCCTCGTCGCGGGGCGCGGCCCGACGGGGTCGGCCACCCCGATGCTAGGCGCCGCCCGCCCCGACGAACGCCTTCGCCTCGGCGACGAGCCGCGCCCACCGGCGCGACGTCCCGCCCGGCAGGCTCACCCACTCTTTCATCACGCGCGCGCCGTGCCCGAAGCGCTTCCCGACGCCGCCCTCGACGAGCTCGTCGACCCGCGGCTTGGGCAGCTTCACGACGAGGTCCCCGTCCACGAGCATCGCGTAGATCTTGCCGCGCAGCCGCAGCCCCGCGCTGCGGCCGAACCCGGTGCCGCCCGTCACGCCCTCGGTCGCGAGCTCGGTCTCGGCGATCTTGAGCCAGGCGCGCTCTGCCGCGGTCGGCATCAGGCGCGCACCAGGGACGCGGGGGTGGCGATCGCGCCCGCCAGGACGGGGTTGTCGACCTCGTCGGCGACGATCTTCGCGGCCTCGAGGGCGACGCCGTCTCCGAGCGCCGCGCGGTAGACGTACGCGCGCGCGAGGAACTCGCGCATCATCGTGCGGCTGGCGAGCGACTCGAGGTCGGCCACCCACGCAC
The DNA here is from genome assembly GCA_035629255.1 of Actinomycetota bacterium. Lineage (GTDB taxonomy): Bacteria > Actinomycetota > UBA4738 > UBA4738 > HRBIN12 > CALGFI01. The sequence goes on from DASPIF010000094.1 coordinate 5,361, forward strand.
CGGCCCGCTCCACGTCGCTCCGCACGCCGAAGGCGCACTTGAGATCGACCGTGAACGCGTGCCCCCAGAGCCACGCGTCCGGCTCGCGCGCGCTGCGCTGCGAGGCATCCTCGAACCGCTCGCGGGCGCCGGCGAGGTCGCCCGTGGCCTCGTCGAGGAGCGCGAGTCCCGCGGCGGAGATCCCTTCCCAGCAGCAATCCCGGATCTGGCAACCGAGGGCGAACGCGTGCTCGAGCCGCTCGCGCGCGACGTCGAGCTCGCCGCGGCGAAGCTCCGCGATCGCGAGCAGCGCCTCGGGGAACGGGACGAACGAGGTCCACGATGCCCGGCGCGCAAACCCGAGGGATCGCTCGAGCGCCTGCACGGCCGCGTCCGTCTCCTCCCGCATCGTGTGGACGGCGCCGATCTCTCCGAGGATCACCGCGCGGGCCCGCGGGTCCGGCGCGGAGTCGAGCGCCTGCTGCAGATGGGCGAGCCCGTCGGCGTACCGACCGCGCTGGTACGCGCAGGCGCCGCGCCCGAACGAGATGAACCACGGGTCGTGGCCCGACTCCGCCTCGGCGGCGGCGATCCGCCCGAGCGCCCGGTCGTAGCGCGCGCGGAGCGCATCGACGTACGCGAGATGCTGGTCGGCGCGCGCGATCAGATCCCGGCGGCCGAGCCGCTCGGCGAGCGCGACGGCCTCGTGCAGCGCCGCCGACGCCTCCTCGTCGCGCCCACGCGCGGCATGCGCGAGCGCATCCCCGAGCGCGAGGAGCGCGAGCGCCTTGAGCTCGAGGTCACCGCACGCGTGCGCCTCGGCGGCCGCACGACGGAGGCACTCGAGACCGGCATCGATCGCGCCCGCGGTGATCGCCGCCTCGCCCGCATCGAGCTGCGCCCTCGCCGCGGCGCGCCCCGTGACG
>DASPIF010000095.1:0-2095 GCA_035629255.1 Actinomycetota bacterium
TCGGTGGCGAAGAAGCGCTGGATCACGCCGAGGAGCGGCAGGAGCTCCTCACCGCGCTGGAGCCCGACCACGAGATCGGGCCGGACCATCTCGACCTTGTGGTACTTGAGGATCTGGCCGTAGACGCCCGAAACCATCCCCGACGTGTCCACCACGACGAGCTCAGCGCCGGCCTCGAGGGCACGCCGGTGCAGCGATGCGACCGCCGAGATCACCTGGACCATGTGGCCCTGCGGCGACGTCGCGCCGACGAACGCGAGCGCGTCCGCCTCCTCGAACCGCCCGGGTGCGAGATCCTCGGCCGAGTGGACGAACCGCAACGCCATCGTCGCCGGGGGCCCGACGGTCTTCTGTCCGAGGTCCGCGTCGACGTAGGCCGCCCGACGTCCGGCGGCAGCGGCCGCCTCGAGCAACCGGCGGGACAGCGTGCTCTTGCCGGTGTCGAGCCCGCCGACGAGCATCACGGTGTGCTTCGTGCGCACCGTCTCGTCGACGAGCGCCTCGTACTCGTTCACGTCCGCCTCCGGGTTCGTCCGGAGGCGCGGATCGCACGCGTGGGCCGACGCGGGTTAGGCCGCCGGCACCCTCGGATGCGCCGCTCCGCGGCGCGGTCGATGACGATGGACAGGACTCGGAGATGGCCGCGAACGGCCGTTCACGCGGTCGAACCGTGCCTCGGGTTGCGGTGATCGCTTCAACGTGGGGCGAATCCTACTCACCGCGGCGCGCGCGCGCTGCCCTCACGGCAGCCGAGCGGCGATCGCCTGGAAGCACGGCCAGTACGCCTCGGGGCTGACGTTGTCGTCCATGACGATCACCGTCTCCGTCCGGCGCTGCGCCCGGGCCACGAGGAGCGCCGGGTCGTTCACATCCGCGATCGAGAGCGTCTCGACCCTCTGCTCGATCGCCGCACCCGCGAACCCGTGGTCCGCGAACACCAGGTCCGGTCGCTCCGCGCGCAGCATCCGGCGCATCGGTTCGCCGTCGTGCGTGTGGCGGGGGGCGTGTTCGTCGGTGAGCATCGCGACGCCGTCGAGGTAGCGGATCCTCCAGGGGTGCGGGCGCCCGTCCTCCTGCCACGTCTCGCCGTCGGCGGGGCGCAGGACCTCCACCCCGCGGGCGCGAAGCTCGCGGCCGACCGCCGTGTACAGGTGCGCGAGACCGACCGGGTGGCCCGTCGCGAGGACGACGCGCTCGCCGCGGCGGACGGCCTCGGCCAGCCGTCGTCCCACGGCGTCGCAGACGTCGAGCACGAGCTCCGGGTCGATCGGGACGGGGCCGGTCGTCACGGTCGGGACGTCGAACCCCGACGCCTGCGCGACGAGCTCGAGGACCTCGCGCTCCGACCGCGTCTGCAGGCCGGTCATCCCGAACTGCTTGTCGGGGTCGCCCTCGACGAGCAGCCGGATGTTGTTCAGCACGTTGTCGAGCGGGTGGCTCACCTGTTCGAGCGCGACGCGTCCCTCGAGGAGCCCGAGGATCAGGTCGTCGCGCTCGGACGGTTGCGGCAGCCACCGGTCGTCGAGCTTCGGCAGCCTCGCGGCATGGGATCCGATAACGTCCATCGGCTTTCCCACTGTACGGAGGTCCGAGGTGTTCGACGGGTGGTTCGACGGCAAGGTCGTCGTGGTGACGGGCGCCGGGCGCGGCATCGGTCGCGCGATCGCGCTCGCGTTCGCCCGGGCGGGGGCGTCCGTCGCGCTCGCGTCGCGGACCGAGACCGAGCTCGACACGGTCGCGGACGAGATCCGTTCCCACGGCGGCACCGCGCTCGTCGTGCCGACGGACGCGGTCGACGAGGGGCAGATGGACGCGCTCGTCGAGCGAACGGCTGCCGAGCTCGGCACCGTCGACGTCATGGTGAACAACGCGGGCGTCGCTCCGTTCCTCGCCCCGTTCCTCGAGACGCGGGCGGACGCGTTCGAGAAGCACTTCGGCATCAACTTCTGGTCCGCCGTGTTCGGGACGCGGGCCGCGGGACGCGTGCTCCTCGGGAAGGGGTCGGGGGCCGTGCTCAACCTCGCGTCGATCGACGCCTTCATGGTCGAGCCGGGACTCGCCTACTACGGCAGCGCCAAGGCCGCGATCGTGAACC
>DASPIF010000096.1:0-2547 GCA_035629255.1 Actinomycetota bacterium
GCCCTGCCAGTCCGCGCCGTCGATCTCACGCGGACGGAGGTCACCGAGGATCGCGAGGCCCGCCTCCCGCAGGAGGAACGCGTCCTCGCCCCAGAACAGTTGGATCGGCGCGTCGGTCTTCGTCGCCTTCGACGGGCTCACGCCGCCGAGTCTACGGCGACGACGCCGGCGCGAAACGTGATCGTCACGTCGCCGGCTCGGTCGGTCCGCACGACCTCGGCGCCGGTCGCGCGGAGCCACCCGAGGACCTCCGGCACCGGGTGGCCGTAGGGGTTCGGCCCGACGCTCACGACGGCGACGGTGGGATCGATCGCCTCGAAGAACGGCCGGATCGAGGTCGCCGCGCCATGATGGGGGACCTTGAGGACGTCGGCGCGGAGATCCGCGTCCCTGTCGAGCAACGCCTGCTGCGCCGGCTCCTCCGGCTCGGTCGCGAGCAGGACCGAGTCCCCGCCGAGGCTCACCCGGAGCACGATCGCGTCGTTGTTGGTGTCCGACTCGGTCCCGGACCAGCAGCGATCGGGCGACAGGATCTCGACCTCGAGGTCTCCCACCTCGAGGATGTCGCCCGCGACCGGATGGCGGACGTCGACGCCCTCCGCGGCGATCGCGAGGTCGAGCGCGGCCGCGTCCTCGGAGTCGGTCTCGCAGCCGGGTTGGAGCAACAGTCCGACGGGCACGCGAGCGAGGACGGCGGGCAGACCGACGATGTGGTCGGCGTGCGGGTGACTGGCCACGACGACGTCGAGCCGCTTGACGCCGAGCGCCGCGAGCTCGGTCGCGATCTGCGCCTCGTCCGGGCCACCGTCGACGAGGATCGACGCGCCCCCCGGCGAGGTGAGGAGCGCCGCGTCGCCCTGACCGACGTCGAAGAACCGCACGGTCAGGGCGGCGGGCGCGCCGCTCGACAGCGCGGTCGCCCAGACGGCGAGCGGCAGGACGGCGACGCCGATGACGATCGCGGAGCGGGGGAGCCGTCGGCGCGACCGCAGCCACCACGCGATCCCGGTCGCGAGGCTCAGCCCGATCACCAGCGTCGCGGCTCCGCCGCCCGTGATCCAGGGCACGGGAGCGCTGGCGGCGCGGTCCGCCACCGCCTCCAGATAGCGCATCGGGGCGAGCGCGAACGCCGCGAGGCCGCGGCCGAGCGGCTCCCAAACGAGCGCACTCACGCCCGCGGCGATCCCGAGGAGCATCGCCGGGCCGACCGCGGGGAACGCCACGACGTTCGCGACGAGCGCCGACAGCGGTACCTCGTGGAACGACGTGAGCAGCAGGGGTGTGACCGCGATCTGCGCCGCGAGCGTCGCCCCGGCGGCCAGCGCGACCGGACGCGGCAGGAAGGACATGCGTTCGGCGAGCGGCGTCGCCAACGCCAGCATGCCGGCGGTCGCGACGACCGACAGCTGGAACCCGAGCGACCAGACGAGCGACGGGTCGACGACGAGCAGGACGAACACCGTCACCGCGAGCGTCGTCGCCGTGCTGCGCGGCCGGCCCGCGACGACCCCGACGAGCGTGATCCCGGCCATCACGCCGGCGCGGAGCACCGAGGGTTCGGCGCCGGTGAGGACCACGAACAGCACGACGGTCGCCGCGGCGAGCGCGAACCTCGGCCATCGGGACAGATGCAGCAGCGCGCCGAGCGCGACCACCGGGGCGAGGACCATCGCGACGTTGCCGCCGGAGACGACGAGGAGGTGCGAGAGGCCACTGGCTCGGAAGTCGCGCTCGAGCGCGGGGTCGAGCCGTGAGTCGTCGCCGAGCGCGAGCCCCAGGAGCAACCCGGCCTCGCGCGGCGGGAAGAGCTCGCCCAGGACCGCTCGCGCGGTGGCACGCACCGACTGCGCCCACCTGATCAGCGGGACGTCCGAGCCGCCGAGACGGGTGACGGTCTCGGCCTCGACGGTGGCGGCTAGGCCTCGGCGACGCAGGAAGGTGGCGAACCCGTCGCCTTCGGGTGCGGGCGGTGAGACGGTCCCCGCGATCCGGACGAGGTCGCCGCGTCCCGCCTCGGGGGTGGCACCCTCCCCCGACAGCCAGACGGACTCGTCGACGGCGAACGTGCCGGCCTCCGAGGCGACGACCCGGACGTCGGCGATCGCGGACCAACCGAACGCGGACGGCGCCGGGTCGGCGCGGAGCGTGGCGTCGATCGTGACGCGCGCGTCGACGAGCCGAGCCAGCACGGCGTGGTCGAGCCGGTGGGCGTGGACCGTCGCCCACCCGACGCCGAGGCACGCGACGGCCGCGACCGCCGCGGCGGCGGCGCTCACGCCCCTCGGGAGATCGCCCCCACGACGGCCGATGCCGATCGAACGGAGCGCCGGTGCGGTCGGATCGAGATCTCCGAGGTCGGGACCGAGCGACGCCGGCGCCCGATGCAGCGCGAGGCCGAGCGAGATCAGCCCGGCCGTGAACCACACGGGTACGGTGAGCAGGTCCCCGATGGCGGGAGCCGCGAACAGCCCCGTCGCGAACGCGCCGGCGACGACCGGCCACAGCCACGCGATCAAGGGGGCCTCGTCGCCGGGACCGGCCTCACAC
>DASPIF010000097.1:0-4151 GCA_035629255.1 Actinomycetota bacterium
CTCCACGATGCTGATCGCCGTCCCGCTCGGGGTCCTGTTCGCGATCGGTCTCGACCGCTGGCGCGGGCGCGGCGCGAAGGCGACGAACTTCCTGATGCTGCTGTCGTTCGTGATGCCCGAGATCGTCCTCGGCGTCGCCTCGCTCTACGTCGTGCTGTACCTCTTGAAGTTCGTGCCGCTCGGGACGCCCGCGCAGATCATGGGCCTCGTGACGTTCCAGATCTCCTATCCGGTGATCATCGTGCGCGCGCGGCTGCTCTCGATCGGCAAGGAGTACGAGGAGGCCGCGATGGATCTCGGCGCGACGCCGAGGCAGTCGATCCGAGCCGTCCTCCTCCCGCTCCTCGCGCCCGCGATCCTCGCCAGCTTCGCGATCGTCTTCGCCGACACGATCGACGACTTCGTGACGGTGACGTACCTCGCGAAGGACGCCGCGTCCCAGCCGCTGTCGACGAAGATCTACACCCAGGTCCGCGGGTCACCGACGCCGGCCGTCAACGCGGCCGCGACGTTCATGCTCGTCACCACGACGTTCGTGATCGCCCTCGGCTACCTCGCGTACAAGCGGTTCTCGCGCGGGCAGCAGGACGCGCTGAAGGACTTCTCGGCCTCCATCTGACCGTGCGCGCCGCTTCGCGCGTCGATGCGTTACCCGCGCGCGCCGTTGCCCGACGTCGTCCCGACGTCGGCGAGCACGCGCAGCGCGTCGGGCGGCAGCGCGACGGCGACCGACTGACCCTGGCCGTAGGGAAGCTGCTCGCCCTGGTTCTGCACCCACGCCTGGATCGTCTGTCCCGGCGCGAGGTGCACGATGACCTGCATCGTCGAACCGACGTAGACGACGCGCTCGACCATCCCGGGGACCCGGTTCTCGCCGGTGGTCCCGGCCTCCTCGAGCCGCACGCGCTCGGGGCGGATCACGACCTTGACGTCGCCGCGGACGTCCGTGTCGCCGTGCTCGGCCACGAGCTCGAACTCGCCGAGGTGGACCGTCGTCCGGCCCTGCCAGTCCGCGCCGTCGGCCCGCGCGTCCATCAGGTTCGACACGCCGAGGAAGTCCGCGACGTAGGTGGTCCGAGGCTCCTCGTACACCTCGCTCGGGGTACCGATCTGCTCGACCCGCCCGTTGCTCATCACGGCGAGCCGGTCCGACATCGTGAGGGCCTCCTCCTGGTCGTGGGTCACGTAGACGAACGTGATCCCGACCTCCTCCTGAAGCGCCTTGAGCTCGATCTGCAGCTGCTTTCGGAGCTTCGCGTCGAGCGCCCCGAGCGGCTCGTCTAGCAGGAGCACCTCCGGCTCGAGGACCAACGCGCGCGCGAGCGCGACCCGCTGCTGCTGACCGCCGGACAGCTGCGACGGACGCCGGCGCTCGAGGCCCCCCATCCGCACGAGCTCGAGGGCCTCCCCGACCTTGCGCCGCGAGTCCTGCTTCGAGACCCCCTTGTACCGGAGGCCGAACGACACGTTGTCGGCGACCGAGAGGTGCGGGAACAGGGCGTAGTTCTGGAAGACGGTGTTGACCTTCCGCTTGTGCGGCGGCGTCTGGGCCATGTCGACCCCGTCGAGGAGGATCGAACCCTCGTCCGGCCGTTCGAAGCCGGCGATCAAGCGGAGGGTGGTCGTCTTGCCGCAGCCGGACGGTCCGAGGAGCGAGAAGAACTCGCCGGGGGGCATATCGAGGTTGATCCCGGCGACGGCGGTCACGTCCGCGAACCGCTTCACCAGGTCGACGAGGACGACCTCTCCTCCGGCCATGGTCGCCGGAGGATACACGAGTCCCCTCGGCGGCTGCATGATCGTTCGAACCGGGCGGACGTCCCGCGAGATGAGGGTCGGACTAGGCCAGGTTCACGTACACGGACTTGCGCTCGAGGAAGTCCTCGACGCCTTCCTTGCCGAGCTCACGGCCGATCCCGGACTGCTTGTAGCCACCCCACGGCATCTCGGTCGGCGCGGGCTGCGTGTCGTTGATCCACACGATCCCCGCCCGGAGCGCCTGCGCCGTGTGCAGCGCCTTCTTGATGTCGTTCGTCCACACGGCGGCGGCAAGGCCGTACTCGTTGTCGTTGGCCATCGCGAGCACGTCGCCGACGTCGGAGAACGGGATGACCGACATGACCGGCCCGAAGATCTCCTCGCGCGCGATCGTCGCTCGGTTGTCGACGTCCGCGAAGACCGTGGGCGGCACGAAGTACCCGTTGGCGAGGCGCGGATCGTTCGGGAGCTCGCCCTGCCCCGCGAGCTTCGCCTCGGACGAGCCGATCTCGATGTAGCGGGAGACCCGCTCCTGCTGCTCCTTCGAGATCAGCGGACCCATCGTCGTGCCCTCGTCGAGACCGTCACCGAGCGTGACCCCCTTCGCACGGTCGGCGAACGAGTTCACGGCATCGTCGTACACCGAGCGATCCACGAAGACACGCGACCCCGCCGAGCAGATCTCCCCCTGGTTCCAGAAGATCCCGTTGGCCGACCCCTCGAGGGCCGCAGGGAGGTCGGCGTCCGCGAAGACGATGTTCGGCGACTTGCCGCCGAGCTCGAGCGTCACGCGCTTCAGCGTGTCCGCGCCGCTCCGCATGATGATCTTGCCGACGTCGCGCGAGCCCGTGAAGCAGATCTTGTCCACGCCGGGATGCGCCACCAGGGGCGCGCCGGCGGTCTCACCGAACCCGGTCAGCACGTGCAGCACGCCGGTCGGCAGCCCCGCCTCCTCGAGGATCTTCGGCAGCTCGAGGCACGTCAGCGGCGTCTGCTCCGGGGGCTTGAGGATGAAGCAGCAGCCGGCGGCGAGCGCCGCGGCGAGCTTCTGCGTCGCCATCATCATCGGGTAGTTCCACGGCGTGATCCCTACGGCGACGCCGATCGGCTCCTTCCACACCATGAACATCGCGTCGCGCGACAGCTGATGGACGTCGCCGTCGATCTTCGTCGCCCAGCCGCCGTAGTACTCGAACATGTAGGCGACCTCGTCGATGTCCTCGTCGGCCTCGCCGAGCGGCTTGCCGGCGTCGATCGCCTCCATGCGTGCGAGCCCGTCGCGCTCGCGGCGGACGATCTCGGCGGCGTTCAGCAGGATCCGTCCGCGCTCACGCGCGGACATCCCTGGCCACCAGGTCCCGTCGTCGAACGTGCGCCGAGCGGCCTCCACCGCGAGGTCGACGTCCGCCTGTTTGGAATCGGGCGCGGTGGCGATGACCTCGCCGGTCGCCGGGTTGAACACATCGAACCGCTCGCCGTCGGCGGCGTCGATCCACTTCCCGTCGATGTGGTTCTGCAGCGCGTCTGCCACCGTGGGTCGCCTCCCTCGGGATCGCGAACGTCTCTGGCTGAACGAGCGTTCAGCCTACCGGTGGCGACCGCGGCCGGCGACGGTCCGGCTCACGCCTCCCAGGACGTCCATTCGCCGTCGATCCATTCGGGATCGGCGTCGAGGAGGGCTCGCAGCCTCAGGTAGTCCTGGTGTTGCGCCGGGTCGTCGGCGTTCTTGGTGTAGGACTCGCGGTCCTCGAAGAACACGACGAGGTACGCCTCGTCCTCCCGGTCGTCGGGGACCAGGACGTGGCTCATCCGGAACCCTGCGACCGGACGCTGCATCTGCCGTTCGCTCTCCTCGCGGAGCTTCCCGAGGTTGTCGCGAGAGATCTTGAGGCGAGCGATCGTCCCGTACATGCCTGTCCCCTTCCGTCGACGACCACGCGGGCGGCAGCAGGATACGCCGAGGCGGGTTCGAAGGGGGCGCCCGTAGGATGGAGGTGATGGGATTCGTCCTCCTGATCGCCTTGCTGATCCTCGCCGCGGCCGCGGGGGTGCTCGGCGCCGTCCTGAAGGCGACGCTCGTCCTCGTGATGTCGCTCGTGCTCGGGGTGGTCGTCGTGGCCTGGCTCGCGGCGTGGTACGTGCGCCGGCGCGTCCGCGGGTTCCAGCTCGACGTCGAGGAGCGGTTCGCCGAGGTTCGGAAACGCCGGACCGCGTACGACGTCAGGCCGCCGGGGGACGCACCCCGGCGCGGGCCGCTGGGCGACGGCTCCTGAAGCCGGCGTCACCCGGCCATCGCGCTGCCGCATGGCCGCCGAGCGGGGTGGATAAGGATGCGGCGATGACGATGGACCCGGTGACGCTGATCTTCGACGACGACTGTGGGTTCTGTCGAT
>DASPIF010000098.1:0-10459 GCA_035629255.1 Actinomycetota bacterium
TGTCGCCCTCGACGACCGTGACGTCATCCGGTCGAACGCCGAGCACGCTGGCGGCGATCTGCGCGAACGACGTCGCATGGCCCTGACCTTGGGATGCCGTGCCCGATCGGACGAACACCCTTCCCCGCGCCGTGATCTCGACCGCGCCGAACTCGGTGGTTCCCGGCGCCTCGCCCGAACGCTCCACGTAGCACCCGATGCCGAGTCCCACGAGCGTCCCGCTACCCGAACGCTGCTCCTCGCGGACGGCGTCGTGCTCGGCGAGCGCGAGCGCATGGTCCAGCGCGGCGGCGTGGTCGGCGCCGTCGTACATCGCCCCCGTCGGCGACCGGTACGGGAACGCGTCCGGTGGGATGAAGTTGCGCCGTCGGAGCTCCGCGGGGTCGATCCGCAGGTGGCGGGCGAGATCGTCCACGATGCGCTCGAGGGCGTACGCCGCCTCGGGACGTCCCGCGCCGCGGTACGGGGCGGTCGGGGTCGCGTTCGTGACGACCGCCCGGACCGTCGCGGAGATCTCCGGGATGCAGTAGGGCCCGGACATCACCCATGCCGTGTTGTTCGCGACGAGCGCCCCGGTGTGCGGGTACGCGCCGACGTCCTGGTCGATCTCGGCATCGAGCGCGAGGAACCGGCCGTCGTCATCCGCGGCCAGACGCAGCCGCTGCCGTTGCGCGCGGCCGTGCGCGCCGGCGACGAACGACTCGCCTCGACCCTCCACCCACCGCACCGGGCGCCCGAGGCGCATCGCCGCCGCGGCGACCACGAGGTACTCCGGCCACGTCTGGCTCTTCGCGCCGAACGCGCCACCGACATCCGGCGAGATCACGCGAACCGCCTCGCGGGACCGGCCGAAGGCGTCCGCGAGCGCGTCGCGGAGACGATGCGGCGCCTGGTGGGAACACCACACGGTGATGCGCTCGCCGTCGGGCACCACCAGGATCCGGCGCGTCTCGATCGAGGCCGGAGCGACCCGCGGTTGCCGGTACGTCCGCTCGATCACGACGGGGGCGGCGCGGAGCGCTCGGGCGACGTCCTCGCCGTACGTGGTCGTCGCCGCGACGTTGCCGATGCCTTCGTACAACGACTGCGCATCCTCCGCGGTCGCGTCGTCGACGTCGGCGACCGTCGGCAGCGGATCGAGGTCGGGGAGCACGAGCTCGGCCGCGTCCTCCGCGACGGCGAGGGTCTCGGCGACGACGACCGCGATCGCTTCCCCCACGAACCGGACGCGCCCGTACGCCAGCGCCGGGCGAGCCATCTCGGGCGGCACCTCCGAACCGGGCGTCGCCGGGACCGGCGGCAGCTCGCCGAGGTCGTCGGCCGCGAACGCGGCGAGCACGCCGGGGACGGCACGTGCCGCCTCGAGGTCGACGCCGAGCACCCTCGCGTGCGGCAGGATGCTCCTGACGAAGACGGCGTCGACGAGCCCCTCGGGGGCGAGATCCGCGACGAACGTGCCGTCGCCGCGGACGAGCGGCCCGTCCTCGAACCGAGGAAGCGCGCGTCCGATCCAGGTGGGGGGGTCAGCCACGCGAACCGTCGCCCGCCCCCTCGCGGGTCGGGAGCGTCGGCTGCGCGCGGCGCTCCTTCGTCTCCGGCGTCCATCGGCGCTCGCCCGGCTGCCCGATCCGGTTCCGCAGCACGCCGATGCCGCCGATCTCGAGCTCGATCTCGTCGCCCGGTTGCAGCTTCCGGAACAGCTCGAGCCCAGCGCCGAGCCCGACGGTCCCGCTGCCGATCACCTCGCCGGGGACGATCCGCTCGCCGCTCGAGACGAAGGCGACCAGCTCGTCGATGCTCCACGTCAGCGTCGAGGTCGACCCCGTCGACCACGTCTCGCCGTTCACGCGGGCGATCATCGGCAGATCCGCGAGGTCGAGCTCGTCGAGGGTCGTGATCCACGGCCCGAGCGCCGTCCCGAAGTCCTTGCCCTTCGCCGGCCCGAACCCCGACGTCATCTCTTTGGCCTGGACGTCGCGCGCGCTGAAGTCGTTCATGATCGTGAGGCCGAAGACGTGATCGGCGGCCTCCTCCGGACGAAGGTCGGACCCCTCGCGGCCGATCACGATCGCGAACTCGAGCTCGTAGTCCATGAACCCGACGCCCCCCGGCCATCGCACCTCGTCGTCGGGACCGAGGATCGTCGTCGTGCTCATCTTGTAGTAGGCGGGAGCTTCGTAGAAGTAATCGGGAACCTCGCGCTTGCCGCGCGCATGCGCGTTCACCAGGTGCTGTTCGAAGGCAGAGGCGTCGAGCATCGCCGGGGGGTCGACGGGAGCGAGCAGCCGGACGTCATCGAGCCGCAGGCGCGCCTCATCCTCCTCGGTCGCCGCCGCCCGCTCGAGCGCGTCGCGGAAGGCGAGCCCCCCGCCGATCGCCTGCGTGGCGCTCGACGGGAACATCGCCGCGGCCAGGCGCGCGGCCGCATCGGCGGCGGCGCCCGCTCCTCGCAAACGCAGCCGTTCCGCCGTGACGAGGTCGACGACGTAACCACCGTCCGGGTCGACCGCGACGAGCCGCGGGACCGGACCATCCGGGCCAGGACGCACGATCCTGCCGAGCTTCATCGCGTACCTCCTGAGGTCGGCGCGCCCGCGCCGGGGCTCGCGTCCATCATCATCCGTCCGTTCCGCCCGGCGGTCGGAGGACCGGGGCGAGCACCTCGCGTTCGCGCGACTCGAGCATCGGGACCACGGTCCCCTCGACGAGCTCGCGGAAATGGGGGGTCTCGCGGTGGGCGAGGAGGGCGGCCTCGTCGACGTACTCCTCGTACAGGACGAAGACGTCCGGGTCCTCGACCGAGCGTGACACCCGATAGATGAGGCAGGCCGGCTCGGCCGACGCGACCGCGTCGCCCATCCGCCGCAACGCGTCGGCGACGTCGTCGGCCCTCCCCGGCTGGCACCGGTACCGCGCCAGCATCGTCCGCATCCCGGTTGGCTCTCCCATCGTCCCGTTCCTCCTCAGCCTTCCACCGCGTCTCCGACGACGCGCATCCGCCGTACGCTCGGCTCGCGGAGGACGAACCGCCGGATCACGAAGATCATCGCGGCCGAGGCGATCGATGCCGCCGCCGCCGCGAACCACGCCGTCCTGAACGAGAAATGATCCGCCAGGAACCCGAGACCCGCGGGTCCGACGATCGCCCCGACGAACGCGCCGGTCTGTGTCACGCCGACGGCGGCGCCGGGCGCCACGGGGTTGAGCCGGATCATCGCGAGGTTGTACGAGCCGAACCACGCCCAGCCGGTGGCGAACGCGAGCGGCACCGCGACCCACATCACGACGTCGTCGGCGAGCCCGAGCATCGCGAACCCGATGCCGCCGATCCCGAGCAACCAGTACACGAGGTCGAGCTGGCTCCCGGGCCGTCGATCCGACCAATGCCCGATCGTCAGCCGCGCCGCGATCCCCACGACGCTCCCCATGGCCACGAGGACGCCGGCGAGACCCTCGTCGATGCCGGCAGCGACGGCCGTGCTCACGGTGTACGCCCCTAGCGACGATGCCGCCGCCGCGCCGAGGGCGAAGCTGATCGCCGCGACGAGCAGGACCCCCATCGTCAGGTCCGCCCTGCCGCCCTCACGGCGAACCGCGCGCTCGACGCCGTGTCGGGGGAGCGCGACGAAGACCGCGGACGTCACGATCGCGGCGGCCACGTAGGCCCATCGCCAGCCGACCGTGAGCGCGATCGTCGGGACCGAGATCCCCGCGAGGAGCGTCCCCACCGGGATCGAGCAGTGCTTGAGCGCGAACGCGAGCCCCTGCCGGCCGGGCGGCACCTTCCGCGCGACGAGCACGCTCGACGCCGTCCGTGTCATCGACGTGCCGATCCCCGAGAGCAGGACGAACCCCGCCAGGACGAGCGGCGAGTCGACGAGGATCGCGATGCCGAGGAACGCGACGGCGTACGTCGCGGTGCCGAGTCGTAGCGCCATCTCCGGGCCCGCGCGCTCGGACCACCGGCCGAGCCGCGCGGACAGGAGCGCCGCCGCGACGAAGTACGACGTGTAGATCAATCCGAGCGAGCTGATCTCGAGGCCGATGTCCTCGCGGAGCTGGACCGCCAGCGCGCCGGTCAGGAAGACCGGCAGCACCCCGACCGTGTCGACCGCCATCGCGAGCGTCGCCGAACGGAGCCAGTCGCCGCGTCCGTTCATGTCCCGCCCCGAGCTGCCGATCCCGAGCGCCGCCGCGCGGGTCAACCCTCGGCGTCGACGGTGATGGTGAGCTCGGCCGACGCGTCCGCGCGCAGCTGGCCCCAGATCTGGTTGCGGAGCTCGCCGAAGCGTGCGTCCTCGAAGATCTCGGAGATCTTCCGCGGGTGACCGAACGGGATGTCGATGATCTGCTTGACGCGGCCCGGCCGCGTCGACAGCACCGCGACGCGATCGCCCATCAAGATCGCCTCCTCGATGCTGTGGGTGATGAAGACCATCGTCCTCCGATTCGTCTCCCAGATCTGCAGGAGCTGCTCTTGGAGGATCTCGCGGGTCTGGGCGTCCACGGACGCGAAAGGCTCGTCCATCAGCAGCACCTCGGGTTCCATCGCGAGCGCCCGAGCGAGCCCGACGCGCTGCTGCATGCCGCCGGAGAGCTGGTACGGGTACTTCTTCTCGAAGCCCGTCAGGTCGACCATCTGGATGTACCGCTCGGCGCGCGCGAGGCGCTCCTCCTTCTTCACGCCCGAGACGCGGAGCCCGTAGGCCACGTTGTCCACGACGGTCATCCACGGGAACAAGCCGAAGTGCTGGAACACGAGCGCGACGCTCGGGTGCGGGCGCGTGACGACCTCGTCGCGGACGCGGATCGTGCCCCGCGTCAGCGGGATCAGGCCGTCGATGCATCGCAGGAGCGTGGTCTTGCCGCACCCGGAGGGCCCGACGATGCAGAGGGCCTCGCGCTCGCGGACGTCGAGGTTGAAATCATCGAACGCGACGACGTCCTCGCCGAACACCTTCGTCCCGCCTTCGATCGCGATCATGACGCCGGTCCCGGTCATGTCGTCGACCTCCATCGTTCGGCCCCTCGTGGTCATGACAGGTTCAGCAGCCGCGACGCCGTCCCGCCGAGGATCTTCTCGACGACGACGGGATCGTCGACCGCCTCCTTGACCTTGCCCACCGGATCTGCCTCACCCATGTCGAAGGGGTGATCGCTGCCCAGGACCACCTGATCCTCGCCGAGCCGCTCGACGAGGTACCGGACCGTCGCGGGGTCGTGCGTCAGCGAGTCCGCGTAGATGTCCTTCAGGTACTCGCTCGGCAGCTTGATCGTCGTCTCCTGCTCCTTGCTGAGCCGGTCGCGGTACCCGTGGTCCCACCGGCCCACGAGACAGGGGAACGCGCCACCGCCGTGGGAGAACACGATCTTCAGGCCCGGGAGCCGCTCGTACACGGCGCCGAACACGAGGGACGCGACGCTGACGGCCGTGTCGATCGGCAACCCGACGAAGTTCTTGAGCTCGTGCTCCGTCATCCGTTCGGCCCCGAGCGGCGACAATCCGTGGGAGAAGACGAGCAGGTCGAGCTCACGGACCTTCTCCCAGAACGGGAAGTGCGACTCGTCACCGAGGTTCTTGCCCGCGATGTTGCTCCCGACCTGGACGCCCTTGAAGCCGTAGTCGCGGACGACACGCTCGAGCTCGCCGATCGCGAGCGGCACGTCCTGGAGCGGGACGTTCGCGAGCGGGACGATCCGGCCGTCGTGCTGCTCCGCGATCTCGGCGTACGCATCGTTGATCGCGCGGCTCACACCGAGCGCGATCTGTGGATCGCAGTCGAGGTGCGAGAGTGGGGGAGCGATGGAGGCGGCAGCCACGTCGACGCCCGCGGCGTCGAGATCCGCGACGATCGTCGCGGGATCGACCAGGAACGGCGGGAGCGGCTGCTTGAAGCCGTTGTCGAGCTTGACGATCGTCTTGCCTTCGTCGTTCGTCACGACCTGGCCGGCGACCGGGATGCTGCCGTCCTTGATCCCGTCGGCGACCGCCCGCGGGACGTGATGCCAGTGAACGTCGATGATCTTCGTCATCCGCTACTTCGCCTTCCATTCGGGGGCGCGCCGTTCTTCGAACGCCTTCGCGCCCTCCTTGAGGTCCTCAGAGTCCCAGACCTCCTTGAGGATGTACGCCGAGAGCTCGAGGGCGTCGCGCAGGCCCAGGTTCAGGCCTTCCATGATCGCCTGCTTCGAGTAGCGGACCGCGAGCGGCGCGTTGCTCAGGACGTCCTGGGCGATCTCCTCGGCGCGCGCGAGCAAGCGATCCGCGGGGACGACCTCGGTGATGATCCCGATCCGGTGGGCCTCCTCCGCGTCGATCCGGTAGTTCTTGCCCTGGAGCGTCATCCGCAGGACGTAGTTCAGCGGGATCCGACGCGACAACCCGATCGGCTCCCATCCGGAGATCAGCCCGACGTTCACGTGCGGATCGAAGAACTGCGCGTTCTCCGACCCGATGATGATGTCGGTGTCGCACAGGAAATGGAGGCCGCCGCCGCAGCAGATCCCGTTGACGGCGCAGATGATCGGCTTGTGGATCTGCTCCATCAGCCGCGCGATCGGCAGCCAGACGTGCCCCATCGGACGCGTGCGCGACTCCTTCACATCGACGCCGGTACAGAAGAACTTCTGTCCTGCCGACGTCAGGATGGCGACCCACGTGTCGTCGTCGTCGCGGAAGTCCGTCCAGATCGCGGCCATCTCGTCGCACATCTGCACGTTGAAGGAGTTGCCCGCGTGCTCCCGGTTGAGGGTGATGTACGCGATGCGGTCCCGCTTCTCGTAGACGGTCTCGGTCAGGTCGAGCCCGCCGAGCTTGTCGATCCGTGTCATGGTCCTCCCGTTCGTCCCGCCGCGCCGGTCCGCGGTCGTGTGCCGAGCGCGGCCCGGCAGCGGCGTTCGATCAGATCGGCGAGAAGCCGCCGTCCACGTTGATCGCCTGCATCGTGATGGCGCCGGCGCCGTCCGAGCACAGGAAGACGACGAGCGGCACGACCTCCTCGGGGTCGATGAACCTCCCCATCGGGATCTTCGAGATCCAGAACGCCCGCGTCTCCTCCGGCGTCTTGCCCGAATCGCGCGCGAACTTCCGCATGCTGTCCTCGACCATGTCGGTCAGGACGAATCCGGGACAGATCGCGTTCACCGTGACGCCGTGCGGCGCGGCCTCGAACGCGACCTCCTTCGTCAGCCCGAGCACCGCGTGCTTCGAGGACACGTACGCAGCGCGGTTCGGGCCGATCGGCACCTTGCTCGAGGTGGACGCGATGTTGATCACGCGCCCGTTCTTGCGCTCGAACATCTCGCCGATGATCTCGCGGATCGTGAAGAAGTAGGAGTTCACGTTGACGCTGTAGTGGTACTCCCACGCCTCGTCGCTGTGGTTCGCGATCGGCTCGTTGTCGAGCACTCCGGCGCTGTTGATCAGCACGTCGATCTGGCCCATCGCTTCGCGAGCCTTCGCGACCGCGTCCTTCACCTGCTGCTTGTCGCTGACGTCGGCCGGGATCGCGATCCCGCTGCCGCCGAGCCCGTTCAGCTCCTCGGCGAGCTCGTTCAGCGCCGACTCCGTTCGCGCGACGAGCGCGAGCGTCGCGCCCTCCTTCGCCAGCCCGCGGGCCATCTCGCGGCCCATGCCCTTGCTCGCGCCGGTCAGGAAGACCTTCTTCCCCTCCATCTGTCCCATCGCTCGCTCCTTCTCTCTGCGCTCTCCGCGCTCCGTCCGCGACGCGGTCGCTAGGACCGGCGCTGCTCCTCTTCCACGATCTGGGCGAGCACCCGGGCGCTCGGCTCCCGCCGACGCTGACGGACCTCGCGGCGCACGCGCTCGAGCACGCGTCCGGCGGTCTCGTCGTCGATCGGGTCCCATCCCATGTCGTCGATGACCTTCTTCTGGATCGCCTTGGGTCCCGAGTAGTGGCACAGCGGAACATAGGCGTCGTTCCCGATCACCCGCGGCGCCCATGCGTTGAACGACCACTCGTCGCCCTCGGGGAGCGCGTAGTGGACCTCGGCGGCGTGGCTGAACGCCGTCTGGCCGGTCCCCGACATGTGCGGCGGGATCGGTTGGTTCCACACGTCGGCCACCCACTCGGACAGGTCCTGCAGCTTGTCGAGCTTCAGGCCGAGGTCGTAGCCGTACATGATCTCGAGCACCGACCCGAGGACGGCCAGGTTCGGCACGCCGGCGCGCTCGCCGAGACCGTTGATGCAGCCCTCGAGGATCTCGGCGCCGCCCTCGAGCGCCGCGAGCTGCCCGGCCGTCCCGAGCTCGAAGTCGTTGTGGCTGTGGATCGCCAGCGGGATGTCCGGCCCGAGGATCTGCTTCACCTCCCACGCGTGGTGCTTGTAGACCGCCGGGATGCAGGCACCGCAGATGTCGTCGATCCGAAGCGAGTCGATGCCCGCCTCCTTGAGGCGCCGGACGATCTCCTTCAGCCACTCCAGGTCGAGGCGCGAGAAATCCATCAGGTTCGGGTTCATGTACGCGCCCTGTTCCTTGCCGTACTGGATCGCCTCGCAGGCCCGGTCGAGCGCCTCCTCGCGGGTGATCGTCAGCCCGCCCATCGACTCGACGAGCTTGTAGTTGTAGTCGCTGATCGCGAACGCCGGGCACAGGATGTCGGCCCCGGCGTCGAGGCAGAGGTCGATCTCCTCTCGACACGCTTCCGGGTTCAGCGCGGCCGTCGGATGGACGAGCGCCTGGATCCGGAAGTTGACGCCCATCTCCTTGGTCTTCTTGATCTCGTCGATGTAGTCGTGGTGCATCTCGACGATGTGGATCCCGACCTCGTCGATCCGGCGGACGAACTCGAGCACCTCGTCGAGGCCGACCGACACGCCGGCGACCTGACGACCCTCGCGCAGCGTCATGTCCATCAGCTGGACGGTCTGGGGGAGATGCATGCCCTCGCGGACGCCGTCGTCGAAGTTGTACGGACTGACCGCCCACATGCCCTCGCGGAAGCCCTTGTTCGGGTCGCGCGACAGGCTCTTCCCGTCGGTGTCGACGGGCGCCTGCACCTCGGCCTTCATCTCGCCGCGCCCCGTCAGATCGATCGCCATCCGGTTCCCCTTTCGCCTCGACGCGACGTCGCCGACGCCGCCCGGTTCATCTCCATCTCCGTGCAGCTAGCGGCCCGCGAGCGCGATCGATTCGCCCACGGCGTACGTCACCGCGATCAGCCCGATCGTCGTCGCGACCGCGAGCCGGAGACGTCGGTCGCTGGCACGGATCGCCATCCGCGCACCGACGTTCGCCCCCGGGACCGCTCCGGCCGTCAGCAGCAGCGCCGTCGGCCACTCGATCGTCCCGATCACCGCGTGTGTCGCCGTCGCGGGGATGGCGAAGACCCCTGCGCAGACGAGCGACGTCGCGATCGCGACGCGAAGGGGCATCCGCAACACCTGGTTGAACCCCGGCACCATCAGCACGCCGCCCCCGACCCCCAGCAATCCCGAGAGCGCGCCGGCGAACCCGCCGACGAGGAGGAGCCGCCTGCGATCCGACGTCGCGGTCGCGGGCACCACCGCGACGCTCGATCGCGTCGATCCCGGCTCCTCCTCGTTCAGCTCCGGGTCGCGGCCGCGCACGGTGCGGACGGCGGTCACGAACATCATCACGGCCGTCGCGATCTGCAGGAGGTGTCCCTGCCCCGGGACGTGCGGCGCGGCGAGCGAGCCGCCGATCGCGGCGATCGTGCCGCCCGGGGCGGCCCACCGGACCGCCGACCAATCGACGAGCCCGTCGCGGACGTAGCGGACGGTCGCGGACGCGACGGTCGGCAGGATCATCGGCACGGTGGTCCCCACCGTGTCGAGCGCGGAGGTGCCCAGCAACCGGATCCCGGGCTTCATGAGCACCTGGCCGCCCATGGAGAACGCCCCGGAGAGGATCCCCGCCACGAACGCGAGCACCAGCGTCAGCGCGTCGCGAACCAGCCACGGCAGCTCCGTCATCCACGGGTTCGTGCCGTTCCGCTCACGCGCCCACCTGCCGCCACCGCTCGAAGCGACGCTCGGCCGAACGGAGCGCGACGGCGAGGACGATGCCGGTCCCCGCGAAGAGCAGCGCGGGAACGAGGGCTTTCGACAGGTCGAGCCGGCCCGCGTACCCGAAGATCAGAGCGCCGAGGCCCGACAGGGCCGTGTCGATCTCGGCGACGACGACGCCGACCAGCGCGCGACCGATCGCGAGGCGGATGCCGGCGACGATGAAGGCGAGGGCAGCGGGCAGCTGGACCTCGAACAGCATCCGCGCCCGAGACGATCCGAAGGCGCGCGCCGCCTCGATGAACCGCGGGTCGACGCTCTTGACGCCGGCGATCGTCTGCAGCAGCACCGTCGTGACGACGAGCGTGAAGACGATCGTGCCCTTGCCGACGAGGCCGAACCCAAGGATGAGGATGAAGATCGGGATGAGCGCCGGGAACGGCGTCGAGTAGAACGCGAAGACGTACGG
>DASPIF010000099.1:0-7996 GCA_035629255.1 Actinomycetota bacterium
GCCCGTCCCGGAGCCCGAGCTGCCGCCCGGCGACCGTCTGCGTCGACCCCGGTCCTCCGTCACGCCGGTCGGCGCGCCCGTCGACCGGCGGCCGGGGCGCGACGAGGTCCTGCGCGCGGTCGACCGGCGTGAGCGAGCGAGGTCGAAGGAGGCAGGTGGGTTCCGAGCGTTCGCCCGCGGCGCCGTTCGCCACTGCCCGCGGTGCGGCGGCGGCCGCCTGTTCACGTCGTGGTTCAAGATCCGCGAGCGTTGCCCTCGTTGCGGCTTCCGGCTCGAGCGCGAGGAAGGCGGGTTCCTCGGCGCGATGACGTTCAACTACGCCATCACCGCCGTGATCTGGCTCGCAGTGTTCATCGTGTGGCTCGTCGTCGACCTGCCCGACGTGCGCGTGTTCCTGCTGACGGTCGTCTCGATCTCGATCGCGGTCGTCGTGCCCCTGCTGTTCTGGCCGATCTCGAAGACGCTGTGGGCGGCCGTCGACTACCTCGTGACCCAGACGGAGACGGCGCACATCCCGGACGAGGTCCGTCCCCCCGACTACTGACGTCGCGTCACTCGCGCCACGGCAGTCGCACGCCGCGCTCGGCGGCGACCGCGAGCGCCTCGTCGTAGCCCGCGTCCGCGTGACGCACGACGCCCATCCCCGGGTCGGTCGTCAGCACGCGCTCGAGCCGGCGAGCGGCGTCCTCCGAGCCGTCGGCGACGACGACCATGCCCGCGTGGATCGAGTAGCCGATCCCGACGCCACCGCCGTGATGCACGCTCACCCAGTGTGCTCCCGCCGCCGTGTTGACGAGCGCGTTCAGGATCGGCCAGTCCGCGATCGCGTCCGAGCCGTCCTTCATCGCCTCGGTCTCGCGGTAGGGACTCGCGACGCTGCCGCTGTCGAGGTGGTCGCGTCCGATCACGATCGGGGCGGCGAGCTCGCCGCTCGCCACCATCTCGTTGAACCGGAGCCCGGCAAGAGCACGCTCGCCGTAACCGAGCCAGCAGATCCGCGCGGGGAGCCCCTGGAACGCGACGCGGTCCTCGGCCATCGAGAGCCACCGTTGCAGCCGATCGTCGTCGGGGAACAGCGCGGCGACGGCTCGGTCGGTCTTCGCGATGTCCTCGGGATCGCCCGAGAGCGCCGCCCATCGGAACGGACCCTTGCCCTCGCAGAACATCGGACGCACGAACGCCGGCACGAACCCCGGGTACGCGTACGCGCGGTCGAACCCACCTCGCTCGGCCCCTGCTCGGAGGTTGTTGCCGTAGTCGAACACGACGGCCCCGCCGTCGAGGAACGCGACCATCGCCTCGACGTGCCGCGCCATCGAGGCGAACGCCCGCGCTTGGTAACCCTCGGGATCGCGCACGCGCAGACCGGCGGCCTCGTCGGGAGCCACACCGGACGGGACGTAGCCTCCGAGCGGATCGTGCGCGCTCGTCTGGTCCGTCACCAGGTCGGGGCGGAACCCTCGTCGGACGAGCTCCGGCAGCACGTCCGCGCAGTTGCCGACGAGCCCGATCGAGACGGCCTCGCCCGCCGCGCGCGCCTCGTCGGCCCACCGGAGGGCGGTGTCGAGGTCATCGGTCTCGCGGTCGAGGTAGCGCGTCTTGATCCGTCGCTCGATCCGCGAAGGGTCCACCTCGACGCAGAGCGCGACGCCGCCGTTCATCGTGACCGCCAGCGGCTGCGCTCCCCCCATGCCACCGAGCCCGCCCGTGAGCGTCACGGTCCCGCGGAGCGAACCACCGAACCGCTGCGCCGCGGCTTCGGCGAACGTCTCGTACGTGCCCTGGAGGATCCCCTGGGTCCCGATGTAGATCCACGAGCCGGCCGTCATCTGGCCGTACATCGTCAGCCCCGCGTGCTCGAGCTCTCGGAACGTGTCCCAGTCCGCCCACTTCGGGACGAGCATCGAGTTCGAGATCAGGACGCGCGGTGCGAGCTCGTGCGTCCGGAAGACGGCGACGGGCTTGCCCGACTGCACGAGCATGGTCTCGTCGTTCTCGAGAGCCCGCAGCGTCCGCACGATCGCATCGAAGGCGTCCCACGATCGCGCGGCCCGTCCGGTTCCTCCGTAGACGACGAGGTCTTCGGGACGCTCGGCGACGTCGGGATCGAGGTTGTTCATCAGCATGCGCAGCGCGGCCTCCTGCGGCCAGCCCTTGCAGGAGAGCTCGGATCCCGTCGGTGCGCGGACCTCGCGTGCGCCCATGCCGTCCACCTCCCGCGGCGATGATAGGTCCGGCGGGGCCGCCGACCCGTGGCGGTATCCGTTCGCGGAGGGCGGTCAGTCGGAGCGGCGGTCGACCGCCCACGACGAGCCGGGCGTTGCCTTCGTGAACGTCTTCATCTCGGTCGCGATCGCGACGGCTTCCGCGTAGTGGCCGAACTGGCGCCTCGCGGTCGTCGCGATCCCGATCGACAGCGAGAGGAACGGGAACTCCTGCGCCTCGCCGCGCCGGCTCATGACCTCGATGTGTCCGCGGTCGACGTCGCCCTCGTCGTAGAAGGTCGTCACCACCTCGTCGAACCTCCGCACGATCGAGGACGCGATCGCCTCGGCCTCCTCGGCGGCTGAGACCACGACGAAGTCGTCACCTCCGACGTGCCCGACGAAGACGCTCGGGCCGCCGGTCTCGCGTGCGACCTCCTCCACGAGCCTGCCGGTCGCCTGGATCACCTCGTCGCCGCGCATGAACCCGTAGTGATCGTTGTACGCCTTGAAGTGGTCGAGGTCGACGTACAGGATCGCGAACCCCGCGCCCGCTTGGACGCGCCCCTCGATCTCGTCCTCGATGCGCACGTTGCCCGGCAACCCGGTCAACGGCGACTGCTGGCGCATCTCCTTCGCGCGGCGGAGGACCCCGCGGATCCGCGCGAGCAGCTCGGGCGTGTCGAACGGCTTGACGATGTAGTCGTCGGCGCCGACGGCGAACCCCTCGAGCTTGTCGGCCGACAGGCCGCGCGCGGTCAGCATGATGACGCTGACCGCCGAGGTCCTGCTGTCCTGCCGGAGCTGACGCGTGAGCTCGAAGCCGTCCATGTTCGGCATCATCACGTCGGCGAGGACGAGCTCGGGGCAGTCCTCGCGCGCCAGCTCGAGCGCTCGCGCGCCATCGTTCGCGACCCGCACCTCGTAGCCGGCGGCACGCAGCTCGATCTCGAGCAGCCGCGCGATGAACGGGTCGTCGTCGACAACGAGGATGGTGCCGCCGCTCGGCGCGACGGGGAGGCCCTCGTCTTCCGTGTGCATCGCGAGCTCCACCGCTCGGGTCTCGGCACGATACACCCGAGTCCTGAGCGGTCCTACGACCGGCGCGGGAGCGCGGCGGCGGTTCGTGGGACGATAGGACGCAACGTCGCCGCCGATCCGGAAGGGACGCATGGAGGTCCTCGACACGTTCCTGGACGCGATGGGGAACACCCCGCTCGTCCGGCTGAACAAGGTCACGCGCGGCATCCGCCCGACGGTCCTGGCGAAGCTCGAGATGCTGAACCCAGGCGGCAGCGTCAAGGACCGGATCGGGCTCCGGATGATCGAGGCGGCCGAGCGGGCTGGGCGGCTCAGGCCGGGCGGCACGATCGTCGAGCCAACGTCGGGCAACACCGGTCACGGGCTCGCGATCGCGGCCGCGATCCGCGGCTACCGCTGCATCTTCGTGATGCCCGACAAGATGAGCCAGGAGAAGATCTCCCTGCTGCGCGCGTACGGCGCGGAGGTCGTGATCGCGCCGACGGCGGTGGCGCCGGACTCCCCCGAGTCGTACTACCGCGTCGCGGACCGCCTGACCGAGGAGATCCCGGGCGCGTTCCAGCCGAACCAGTACTTCAACGACGAGAACCCCGCGGCGCACGAGGCCACGACCGGGCCGGAGATCTGGCGGCAGACCGACGGGACGATCACGACCTTCGTCTGCGGCGTCGGGACCGGCGGGACGATCACCGGCACGTCGAGGTACCTGAAGTCGCAGAAGCCGGACCTGCTCGTCGTGGGTGCCGATCCGGAAGGTTCGATCTACTCGGGCGACGTGCACCCCTACCTCACCGAGGGCATCGGCGAGGACTTCTGGCCCACGACGTTCGACCCCGAGCTCGTCGATCGCTACGTCCGCGTGAGCGACCGCGACGCGTTCGCGATGGCGCGCCGGATCACGCGCGAGGAAGGGATCCTCGTCGGGGGCTCGAGCGGCACCGCCGTCGTCGCGGCGATCGACGCGGCGCGCGAGCTCGGCCCCGACGACGTCGTCGTCGTGATCCTGCCGGACACGGGACGCAACTACCTGTCGAAGCTCTACTCGGACTCGTGGCTCCTGCAGTACGGGCTCACCGATCGCCCCGAGGTCGTTCGGGTCGAAGAGGTCGTCCAGACGAAGCAGCGCGAGATGCCGCCGGTGGTCACCGTCCGCGCACGGGACAAGGTGCGGCACGCGATCGACGTGCTCCAGGAGTTCTCGATCTCGCAGGCGCCCGTCGTTCGGGAGCCCTCCGGCGGCGACGGGAGCAGCGAGCCGGGAGACCCGACGGACATCTCGGGCTTCGTGGGGTCGATCCGGGAGAACGCGCTCCTCGACCGCATCTTCCGCGACCCCGACGCGCTGCAGGCCGACGTCGCCGAGGTGATGGGCGCGCCGATCGGGATGGTCGAGTTCGACGCGCCGATCGAGGTCGCGTTCGAGGCGCTCCAGAGCGGCCCGGCCCTCCTCGTGGTCAAGGGTGGCCAGGCGCTCGGCGTGCTCACGCGCAGCGACCTCCTCGAGTTCCTGGCGCACCGGCGCTCGTAACCGTCGGTGCGAGCGCTCGGGATCGACGTCGGTGTCCGCAAGGGGCTCGACCTCGTGCTGCTGGACGACGATCGCACGATCGTCGAGGTCGCTCGACGCATCTCCGTGGACGACGTCGCGGTCACGGTCGCGGAGCTCGGCGCCGACGTCGTGGCGATCGACGCGCCGCCCGCGTGGGCGCTCACCGGCCGGTCGCGGCTCACCGAGCGCGAGCTCCGTTGGTTCGGGATCCAGTGCTTCAACACGCCGTCGGATCACGCGATGGCGGAGCACCCCTTCTACGAATGGATGACCGTCGGGTTCCGCGTCTACCAGGCGATCGCGGACTCGTTCCCGCGCTACCACGGCGGCTCCCACGTGAAGGGGACGGCGCTCGAGGTGTTCCCCCACGCGTCCGCCGTCGTCCTGGCGGGTGCGCTGCCGCCGACGGGCATGCCGCCGCACGCGTGGCGGAGGGAGGTGCTCGCGACGCACCGCGTCGAGGCCCGCGTCCTGCGCTCGGGCGACCAGGTCGACGCGGCCCTCGCGGCGCTCACCGGCCTGTTCGCGCTCGAACGCCGGTTCAGCGCGCCGGGCGACCCGAGGGAGGGCGTGATCGTCGTCCCGGTCGTCACCCTGCCCGCGCACCCGTACCGACGAGCCACCCGCGCGACGCCGGCCGACGACCAGCCGGCGCTGCCCGGGATGTCCGCCTGCCGCTGCGGCGCGCCCGACTGCACGGCGATGACCGCGCGAGAGTTCGCGCCGGGTCACGACGCGAAACGCAAGTCGCTCCTGTGGGCGCTCGCGCGCTCCGGTCAAGCGGCCACCGACGAGCTGAGGAGACGAGGATGGACGATCCCACCGGAGATGCGGTGACCCCCGCCGACGGCGAGGGCATGCGGTTCGAGACGCGCGCGATCCACGTCGGTCAGGAACCCGACGCGGAGTACGGCGCGGTCAACGTGCCGATCTACCAGACGAGCACGTACGCGCAGCCGGCCGTCGGCAAGCCGAAGGCATACGACTACGCGCGCGGCGGGAACCCGACCCGCGAGGCCCTCCAGCTGGCGCTCGCGTCCCTGGAGGGCGGCACGCGGGCGCTGTCGTTCTCGAGCGGCCTCGGCGCGACGACGACGCTGTTGCTGACGCTCAAGCCGAACGATCACGTGATCCTCGCCGACGACGTCTACGGCGGGACGTACCGGTTGCTCGCGAAGGTCCTGTCGGAGTGGCACCTGACGTTCGACACGGTGGACCTCACCGACCCCGAGGCCCTGCGAGCGGCGATCCGCGACGAGACACGGATCGTCTGGCTCGAGACGCCGACGAACCCTCTGCTCAAGGTCATCGATATCGAGGCGACGGCGGCGATCGCGCACGATGCCGGCGCGCGCGTGGTGGTCGACAACACGTTCGCGACGCCGTTCCTCCAGCGCCCGCTCGAGCTCGGCGCCGACGTCGTCGTGCACTCGGTCACGAAGTACCTCGGCGGGCATTCGGACCTGGTGTCCGGCGCGATCGTGACGAACGACGACGAGCTGATCGAGCGACTCACATTCCTCCAGAACGCGGTCGGCGCCGTGCCCGGTCCGATGGATTGCTACCTCGCGCTCCGCGGGGTGAAGACGCTCGCGGTCAGGATGAACGCGCACTGCGACGGTGCCGAGCGCGTCGCGGAGTTCCTCTCGTCCCACGACCGCGTCGCGCGCGTCCACTACCCCGGTCTCCCCGAGCACCCCGGCCACGAGGTCGCCGCCCGGCAGATGCGACGGTTCGGCGGCATGGTGAGCTTCGAGACCGCGACGCCGGACGAGGCGATCGCGCTCGCCGAGCGGACGCGGATCTTCTTCCTCGCGGAATCGCTCGGCGGCGTCGAGTCGTTGATCGAGGTCCCCGGGCCGATGACGCACCTCAGCGTCGCCGGCTCGGCGCTCGAGGTCCCGGACACGCTCGTCCGGCTCTCCGTGGGGATCGAGCACCCGGACGACCTCGTCGAGGATCTGCGCCGCGCGATGGCCTGAGCGGATCGACCCACCGAGCGTCGAAGAACGTCCTTCGCGCGGACGGTTCCTAGACTCGGTGGCGTGCGCCGGCCGCTGATCTCGCTCCTCGTCGTGACGCTCTTGTTGCTCGCGTCACCGGCGACGGCCCAGCCCGGCGGCTTCGAGGTCGTCGCCAGCGGCCTCGGGTTCGCGGTCAACATGGCCTTCCTGCCCGACGACCGGATCCTGATCGCGGACAAGGGCGGGGCGATCCACGTCGTCGATGACGGCCGGCTCCGCGACCGGCCCCTCGCGACGCTGCCGGCCGATGCGACGAACAACGAGACGGGGCTGCTCGGCCTCGCCGTCGATCCCGAGTTCCCAGAGCAGCCATGGGTGTACGCCTACCTGTCCGACGCCACCGATGGGTCGAACAAGCTCGTCCGCCTCGGGGTCGAGGGCATGCGCGCCGACGCGCCCGAGACGCTGTTCGACGCGATCGCGACGACGTCGATCCACAACGGCGGCGACCTCGCGTTCGGGACGGAAGGCTCGCTGTTCCTCGTGACCGGCGACGGCGCCGAGGAGACACGATCGCAGGATCCGGACGACCCCCACGGCAAGGTGCTGCGGTTCGATGTCGACCAGGGCGGCGCGATGACGATCCACGCGAGTGGGATCCGCAACTCCTTCGGGCTGTGCGTCGACCCTCGGAACGGCGACCTGTTCGAGACCGAGAACGGTCCCTCGGCGTGGGACGAGATCAACCGCGTCGAGGAGGGCGCGAACCTCGGGTGGCCTTCGCAGCTCGGACCGGGAGGCGAGCCCACCTACGTCGATCCCCTCGTCGGGTTCGAAGAGGTCGTCGTCCTGACGGGATGCGCGACGACCGGATTCGCGCGCGACGGGCTGTACGCCACCGACTTCCGCGGCCAGCTCCACCACCTCGTGCAGCGCGACGACGGCGTCGACTCGGAGGTCGTCGCGACGTTCGACGGCGGCGCCACCGACGTCGCGTTCGGGCCCGACGGCGCGCTCTACGTGCTGACGACCGACGCCTTGTACCGGTCGACGATGCCGGACGAGGAGGGCGGCGTCGGGAACGACGGCAGCGGCGACGGCACTACCGACCCGCTCAGCCCCGGGGGCCCGTCGACGGCCACGCCGGCGGTCGACGACGGGTTCGGCGCCGCCCTCGGCACCACGGGCGGGGTCGTCGTGATCGCCGTGCTCGTCCTCGCGTTCGTGTGGCTGCGCGG
>DASPIF010000100.1:0-2672 GCA_035629255.1 Actinomycetota bacterium
TCGTGCACGTGTTCGCGGAGGCCGAGCGCGAGTTCTACGACCTCGAGCGACTGTGGCGTGATGCCCCGCGCGTCCCCGTCGAGGATGCCGCACCGCAGGGCCAGGCGGCGGGTGGTTCGCTAGACTGACGTCCTTCCGCTCGGGCCCATAGCTCAGTTGGTAGAGCGCTTGGCTGGCAGCCAAGAGGTCTGGGGTTCGAGTCCCCATGGGTCCACTGGCCGTGGCGTGCTCTGCGACGCTGACCACTGCTCGCTCGAGGACGTGATGCTCGCGCGTCGCGACGCACGGAGCCTGTGACGCCGCTCAGACGAGCGGACATCGCCGGGGACCGTCGCTCGCGATGTGTTCTGCCTTGACTCGTCGACCGCGCGACCCTTCGGCCGGGGGAGTACACCCCGACCGACGACGCGTACACGATCGCGCCGACGCCCGCCGCCGCCGTCGCCTCGAACACGCGATGGCTGCCGAGCAGGTTCGTCCGCGCCATCGCCGCTTCGTCGTGCGACGGCTGGATCTCCCAGGGGAGATGCACGACGGCGTCCGCGCCGGCGAACCGCGAGACGAGGTCGTCCTCCCGCGATGTCGGCCGCCACCCATGCGGTCTTCTCGGACGTCGACCGCGCCGAGCGACGCGCCACCGCCGTGATCGACGCAACCGCAGAACTGTCCTCGAGCCGCCGGAGCAGGCTCGTGCCGACGTTGCCGCTCGCCCCGACGAGGACGACGCGCGAGCCGCCGCCCGCGGGACGGCGAGCGCGCGGAGCCGAGGTGTCGGAAGATGCATCCCATCGGGGATGCCCGGTCGCGGACCGGGGCGAACGACCCGTCGTGAGGTGCGTGGGTTGGCGGACGAGCTCGAGGCGCGGATCGACGAGCTGTACTCGGTACCGCTCGACGCGTTCATCCCGACGCGCGACGCGATGGCCAAGGACCTCAAGGCCGCGGGCGACGCGGAGGCCGCGAAACGGGTGAAGGCGGCGCGTAAGCCCGTCGTCCCCGCGTGGGCCGTCAACCGGCTCGTCCGCGACGATCCTGGCGCGATCGACGAGCTGCTCGCGCTCGGCGAGCGGTTGCGGGTCGAGCAGCGTCGCGCGATCTCCGGGGGCGACGTCGACGCGCTCCGCGAGGCGCTCGACGAGCGACGCCGCATCGTCCGCACGCTCACCCGTGCGGCGATGGAGATCCTGCGGTCGGCGGGCTCCGGAACCGCGGCGCACGAGGAGGAGATCACGGCGAGCCTCGAGGCGGCCGCCGCGGACGAGGAGTCCGGCGACGCCGTCCGAGCGGGTCGTCTCGAGAAGCCGCTGCGACCGCCATCGGGGTTCGCGGACGCGGGAGGACTGCGCGTGCTCGAAGGCGGCCGGTCGAAGCGCGCGCCGACCCGGACGCCGGCGGCGACCGACCCGCCGACGAAGGCTCGTGCGTCGACCTCGGACCGCGAGGAAGCGGCCGAGCGTCGGGACCGCGAGAAGGCCGACCGCGAGGCGCGCACCCGGCTCGATCGCGAGCTCACGCGGACCGAGAAGCTCGAGCGGGCGGCGGCGAAGGCGGTCGAGGCCGCGAAGGCGCGGATCGAACGGATCGACCGCGAGCGCGGGGATGCCAAGGACGCGCTCCGTGCCGCCGAGAGCGAGCTCCGCGGCGCGACCCTCGCACGCAAACGGGCCGCCGCCGCGCTCGACGGCGCGCGCCGTTCGCCCGGATAGACTCCGGCGCCGTGCGGATCCTCGTCGTCGGGAGCGGTGGCGTCGGTGCCGCGGTGGCGCCGATCGCGGCCCGCCGCGACTTCTACGACGGCATCGTGTTCTCGGACTACGACGAGGGACGCGCCCGGTCGGTCGTCGATCGCTACGACGGCGGGCGTGGACGGTTCGTCGCCGCTAGGATCGATGCGTCCGATCCGTCCTCGGTCGCCGCCGTCGCGAAGGAGCACGGCTGCGACGCGATCCTCAACGCGGTCGACCCGCGCTTCGTGATGAGCGTCTTCCGGGGTGCGTTCGAGGCCGGCGCGACCTACGTCGACATGGCGATGTCGCTCTCGCGCCCGCACCCCGACCGTCCGCACGAGGAGACCGGTGTGAAGCTCGGGGACGAGCAGTTCGCCGAGGCGTCGCGTTGGGAGGAGCGCGGCGCACTCGCGCTCGTCGGGTGCGGGGTCGAGCCGGGACTCTCCGACGTGTTCGCGCGGTACGCCGCCGATCACCTGTTCTCGTCGATCGATCAGGTCGGCGTCCGCGACGGCGCCGACCTCGAGGTCGAGGGCTACGACTTCGCGCCGAGCTTCTCGATCTGGACGACGATCGAGGAGTGCCTCAACCCTCCGGTGATCTGGGAGCGCGACCGCGGGTGGTACACGACGCCCCCGTTCAGCGAGCCGGAGACGTTCGACTTCCCGGAGGGGATCGGCCCGGTCGATTGCGTGAACGTCGAGCACGAAGAGGTCCTGTTGATCCCGCGATGGGTCGACTGCCGGCGCGTCACGTTCAAGTACGGGCTCGGCGAGGAGTTCATCGAGGTGCTCCGCACATTGCACAAGCTCGGGCTCGATCGGACGGATCCGGTCCGCGTCGGCGGGGTCGAGGTGGCTCCGCGAGACGTCGTCGCGGCCACGCTCCCCGACCCGGCGACGCTCGGCGACCGGATGCACGGCAAGACGTGCGCGGGGACCTACG
>DASPIF010000101.1:0-4112 GCA_035629255.1 Actinomycetota bacterium
TCGACTTCGCCTCGATCGACGCCTGATCGTCGCGTGCCGGAACGGAGACGGCCGAAGGGACGACGGCGCGTACGCCCTCGACCGTCGCGTCCTCGCGACGGGTCGACGAGCCGGCGCGGCGCACCCGTCGCACGGCCGCGTCGACGTCCGTCCGTGCTCGGACGCGTCGTCGCGGTCGCGCTCGCCGGCGTCCTCGCCTACGTCCTGCTGATCCACGGGTCGGGACCGGGCACGATCGCGGCGTCCACGGTCGCGGCGGCGAGCGAGGCCGGGTGCGCGGACCTCGAGCGACCCGTGGTCGCGAACCCGAGCCGTGACCACCTCGAGCCGGGCCAGCCGCTCTCGAACGAGGATCCGCCTGTCGCGGCCGGGCCGCACGATCCGTCGCCGCTCGAGCTCGACCGGCACGTCCGCGCCGAGCCGCTCGACGAGGCGCGCGCGGTCCACAACCTGGAGCACGCGTACGTCCTGATCTACCACGCCCCCGAGGCAGAAGGCGGGCCGTCGGCCGAGACGATCGCACAGCTCGCGAGCGTCGCCGAGGATCAGGACCGCGTGCTGATGGCGCCGTACCCCGGATTGCCGGAGGGGACCGGGCTCGCGCTCGTCGCGTGGAACACGCGGTGGCGGTGCCCCGGGACGATCGACGCCGAGACCGCGGCCGAGGTCGCGACCGCCTTCATCGACGCCTACCGCGGCACGACCAACGCGCCCGAGGCGCCGCGCGGGCTGCTCGGCCCGTTGTTCGGGAGCTGACGCTCAGCCGGTGACGACGCGGCACGCCGTGTCGCCGCACGTGATGGTGCCGTGCTGGAACCGCGAGCGCAGCCGACCGTCGGTGCGGCGCTGCACGTCGGTCCGCGGGAACCCGAGGGTCCCGCCCGGTCCGCCGGCATCCAGGTACGCGGCGAGGACCGGCCCGTGGACCTCGTGGGCGCCGGTCGCGTCGTGGAGGAAGATCGTGGCGTCCTGGAACCGCTGTCGAGCGCCGCCGGCGACCGCGACCTGACGCGAGAGCGGCAGCCCGGGCGAGCAGCGGAGCGCGTCGTACTTCTGCCGGATCGCGCCGACGATCTGACGGTTGCTGTTCACCCAGACGCGGTCGTCGCGGAGCGCGAGCTCGGATCGGAGCGTCGCGCCGCTGATCCGCTCCTGTCCGTCCTGTCCCTTCACGACGATCGAGATGATCCGGCCGGACACGCCGCGACTGACCGAGCCGAATCCGGTGACCACGCCGATCCCGAGGCTCAGATCGGTCGTGACCTCACCGGCGTCGATCGTGACGTCCCAGATGGCGCTCGGGTTCGCCTCGGTGTAGTCGCCGGGGTCGCAGACGCCGCGCAGGTAGTCGATCGGCGTGCCGCCCCACACGTTCTCGTTGTCCTCGGTGTGGCCGCCCGAGGACGACATGTAGAACGCCTGGATCGTCGTTCCCCCGTCCTTCACGGTCTTGCCCTCGGTGGCGTTGACCGCGTGGACCCAGCGTTCGCCGTCGACGCCACCCTCCTTGTCGTAGCCGGCGTACACCTGGTCGAACGAGCTCGCGTACAGCGCGCAGTCGCACCCGCTCCGATGCTGCCCGGCGCGCGCCTTCGTGAACGCGTACGTTCGCGCGGCGATCGCCTGCGCCTTCAGCGCCTCCATCGGCCAGCTGCTCGGGACCTCGCCGAGGCCGTAGAGGTACTCCTCCGGCGCGATCACGAGCACCAACCGCAGGTCGCACGTCCCGCCGCACGAGTACAGCCCGAACTCGATCACGCCCCTGTTGTACGTGTGACCTGCCTCGGGGACACGGACACGGGCCCCGCCGAACACCGCGAAGATCGGCGTGTTCGGCCCGCCGACCCGGGCAACGGTGGTTCCCTGCGCGTCGACGACGCGGTACCGCGTGTCGGCGACGCGGACGTGCCACGTGGCGCCGGACGGCACGGTGGCGACGACGTCGCCGGTCTGCGCGTCGCCCACCTTGATCTTGACCGGCCCCGAGATCGCCTCGAGCCGCACGTCGGACCGTGACTGGACGAGCCCGATCCGGAGCCGCGCCGGGCCGTCCGCGGTCGACACGCCGGTGCCCGAGTAGTAGTGCTCGAGGATGCGCGCCGCCGCCCATCCCTCGCGGGCGAGGCCGAACGCTCCCCACTGCGACATGCCCAGCCCGTGGCCGAACCCCGACCCGTAGAACGTGAAGTTCCTCGCGGCGGCGGCCGGAGCATCGGCGACCGCCTGCGCGTCCGCGCTCGACGCGTCGGCGACGGCGCTCGGGCCGACGCCCTGCGTGGCGGCGTCCTCCGACGCGATCGCGGCGCTCGGCACGAGCAGCAGCCCGGCGACGGCGACGACGGCGACGGGACGACGGAGAGGGATGCGCATCAAGAGAGCGCGCATCGTACCGCGCCTCCGACGCCCGGGGGCCGCGGCGTGCGGGATCAACTCGCGGGCGCGGCGACGCGCGCGCCGTCCATCACCGATCCACCGGGGACGATCGCGCCCTCGCCGAGGACGCTCTCGCGCACGTTCGCTCCCGCGCCGACCCGCGACCCGGGCCCGAGGATCGAGCCGGTCACCGTCGCCTGCTCCCCGATCGCGGCCCCGGGGTGCACGACGCTGTCGGCGACGGTCGCGTTCGGACCGACGCTCGCGCCGGCGCCGACGACCACCCACGGGCCGAGCGACGCGCTCGGATCCACGTCGGCGCCGTCGGCGACGAACGGCGACGGGTACGCGGGCTCGCCCCTCACGCGACCGTCGAGCAGGTCGAAGTGCGCCTGCAGGTACTTCTCGGGCGTCCCGAGGTCCATCCAGTACGCGTCGGAGACGAATCCTTGGAGCACGAGCCCGTCGGCGATCAGCGCCGGGAAGATCTCCCGCTCGATCGAAACGTTCGTCCCCGCCTCCCAGGCCGCCAGCGCGCTCGGCGTGAGGACGTAGGTGCCGGCGTTGATGTCGCCCGGCACGAGCTCGGCGGGCTTCTCGCGGAACTCGAGGACGCGCCCGTCGGGATCGAGCGGCACGAGACCGAACGGCCGCGCGTCCTCGACGTGCGTCAGCGCGATCGTCGCGACCGCGCCCGCGTCGTGGTGGCGTTGCAACATCGCCGTCAGGTCGAGGTCGGTGAGGATGTCGCCGTTGAGCGCGAGGAACGCCTCGTCGCGGCGGCGCCGCGCGACCTTGCCGAGCGCGTTGACGATCGCGCCGCCGGTGCCGAGGGGGGCCGTCTCGGTGATCCACGTGACCTCCGGGTCGCCGCGTCGCCGCTTGAGGAAGGAGCGGAACTCCTCCTCGAGGTACGAGCTGCTGAGCACGACCTCGTCGACGCCGTGGCGCGACAGGTGGTCGAGCACATGGTCCAGGCTCGCGCGATCCATCAACGGGACCAGCGGCTTCGGGATCGTCTCGGTGATCGGGCGCAGGCGAGTCCCCTCACCGCCGACGAGCACGACGGCCTTCACGAAGTGCGGCTCCGGACTCGGTCGCGCGCGCTGACGAGCTCGGCGCGCGCGCGGAGCGCGAGCCAGGCGAGCGGCAACGTCGCGCGCCGCCACCCCGCCGCGCGGTGCTTGCGGTAGTAGCGGTAGATGCTCGCGCTGTGCATCACGTGGGTGCGGCGGCTGCGGCCGGTCGAGACCGCGCCCTCATGCACGATCTCGAGCTCGGGGGTGTAGAGCACCTTCCACCCGGCCTCGCGCAGGCGGGTCGTGAGATCGAGCTCCTCGGCATACAGCCAGAACCGCTCGTCGAACCGGCCGACGTCTTCGAACGCGCTTCGCCGCACGAGCATGCACGAGCCGCTCACCCAGTCGACCTCGCGCTCGGACAGGCGGTCCCACCCGGCCTGACGGTACGCGCGCGTGAACGGGTTCGACGGCCGGAACGGCCCGAGGAACGCGTGGCCGACCGCCTGCCTGATGCTCGGGAACACCCGGCCGCTCTCGTACATCGTGCCGTCGGCGTTGCGGACGACCGGACCGAGCACCGCGACGTCGGGACGTTCCTCCCCCGCCTTGACGAACCCGTTGAGGGTGCCGGCCCAGATCTCGGCGTCGGGGTTGAGGAACAGGATCCACGGCGAGTCCGTGTCCGCGGCGCCCTGGTTCCACGCGGCCGACAGCCCA
>DASPIF010000102.1:0-2445 GCA_035629255.1 Actinomycetota bacterium
GATCGAGAGCCGCAGCTGCTCACGCGGGTCCTGCGGGAACTCGGAGCCCGTGTGCGCGCGGTAGATGTCGAGGAACTCGCCGTGGAGGGCGCGGAGCTCGTCGGCGTCGAGGTCGGTGTCCTGGGCGTTCGGCCCCCTGCCCTCCTTCGCGCGGTCGAGCGCCTCCTCGAACTCGACGGCGGGGACGCCCATCACGATCTTGCCGAACATCTGGACGAACCGGCGGTACGCGTCCCACGCGAACCGCTCGTCGTTGTCGGACTGCTTCACGAGGCCCTGGACCGACTCGTCGTTCAGCCCGAGGTTGAGGACGGTGTCCATCATCCCCGGCATCGAGAACTTCGCCCCGCTCCGCACGCTGACGAGGAGCGGATCCTCGGCGTCCCCCAGGCGCTTGCCCATCGCGTTCTCGAGCGTGCGAAGGTGCTCCTCGACCTCGTCGAGCAGTCCGGGGGGATGGTCGCGCTGCGCGAGGTACGACAGGCACGCCTCGGTCGAGATCGTGAACCCGGGCGGGACGGGGAGCCCCATGTTCGTCATCTCGGCGAGGTTCGCCCCCTTGCCGCCGAGCAGGTCCTTCATGTCCCTGTTGCCTTCGGAGAAGTCGTAGACGTACTTGGTCATCGCTCAGCCTCCGGCGTTCGGATCCACGTCCCGGCCCAGTGTACGGAGGGGCTCTCGGTCGGCGTTCCCGCGAGGCGTCCGAACCGTCACGCCGCGGCGTCGTTGAGCACGGCGAGGGTCTCCTCGTCCGAGGCGAAGATCGCGCGGACCGTCGTGCCCTCGGGCGACAGGACGTCGCCCGCGCCGTCGCCGATCCAGCGCTGGAGCGCGCGGGCGAACTCCTCAGCGTCGCCCTCGGAGTCCCAGGCCGTGACGAGGACGATGGCGACGCGGCCGTGGTCGTCCGACCACGCGCGGTAGAGCCCTCCGTCCCAGCCCGCGCTCGCGTCCTCGGCGAGCCCCGCGTCGAGCCGGAGCGAGAGCGCCGTGTCGAGCCAGACTTCGCCGACCTCCATCACGTCGAGGTCCTCCCAGTCGCCACCGAGTTCGCGGGCGAGGTCCGCAACGTCGAGCGGCGTCGGGACGTCGTTCGGGTACCGCTCCGGATGGATGATCTGCTCCGACGAGACGGGCAGATCGGAGAACGCCGCGTCGATCGCGTCGAGCCCGCCGCGCTGCTCGAGCTCGGTGACGAATCTGTGCCCCGCGAGGTAGGGCCAGATCTTCAGCGCCTCGATGAACGGCGCCACGTCGGCGTCCGGGAGCTCCTGCGACGCCGACTCCTGCACGAGCGCCACCTGCTCCTCCGGCGTGAGGAACGTCCGCGCCCACTCGTACATGAAGAAGGTGGCGCTCCCCTCGACGAGCGCGAGGGCGCCCTCGGTGCGATCGTCCCGGCACCGCGCGCTGAGGGTGTCGAGGCGCTCGAGGCCGAAGCGCTGATCCTCGATCGCGTGGGTGAGCTCGTGCGCGAGCGTCACGCTCTCGAGCGGCGTGGGCTCCTCGCCCCCGAGGAACACGAGCTCCCCCGTGAGCGTGTCGTAGTACCCGATCACCTGTGAGCCGCCGTACTCGGCGAGCTCCTCACGGATGTCCGTCCCGTCGGGGATCACGCCGATCGTCCGCCACACCTGCGAGCGCCGCTCGCTGAACTCGACGGGGAACGCTGCGTCGAGCGCACGCTGGAACCCCCGCGCGATCTCCTGCTGCGTCTTCGGTTCCGCCACGACCCGCGCCGAGAACCCGAATCCACGGACCTGCTCGAGCTCCTCCATCACCTGCTCGATCGCCGGGGGCGTCGGTCCCTCGGGAGGGACCTCGGACCCGTCGCCGTCGCCCTTCGGGGGCTCGAGGGTGCACAGTCGTTCGAGGGCCGCCGCCGCGGAGTCCGGTCCGTCCGCGGCCGGGCTCTGAGGCTGCCGTTCCGGCGGCACCGAACTCGGGGACGCCGTCCGTCCGGGCGTCGGCGGCGTCCCGTCGGTGCACGCCGAGAGCGCGGCGAGGACGGCCACCATCGCGAGCCCGAGGACCCGTCTCATCGCGACCGTCTCGGGACGACGACCGCGACGATCGAGCCCACGATCGCGAGCGCCGACAGGACCGACGCGGCGCGCATCAGCGAGATCGATTCGAGCGTGCCGATCGCGGCGATCGCGAGGCAGACCCCGGCCGCGCCCATCAGCGCGAACGCGATCGCGTAGACGAGCGCGGATCCGCGCTGACGGCCGGGAGGCTGCGTTCCCGTCACAGACGCTCCGACAGGAACGCGACGAGGGTGTCGACGGGGATCCGCTCCTGCGTCATCGAGTCGCGCTCGCGGACCGTCACCTGCCGATCCTCGAGCGAGTCGAAGTCGACGGTGACGCAGAACGGCGTTCCGACCTCGTCCTGGCGCCGGTACCGGCGGCCGATCGAGCCGGCGTCGTCGTAGTCGCTCATCCA
>DASPIF010000103.1:0-3648 GCA_035629255.1 Actinomycetota bacterium
CCGGAACCCCGAGCTCGCCGACCTCGTCGACGAGCTCCAGCTCCGATCGATGATGACGGTCCCGATCGCGGCGAAGGACCGCGTCCTCGGGGCCATCTCGTTCGTGTGGGCGGAGTCCGGCCATCGGTACGACCAGGAGGATCTCGCGCTCGCCGAGGATCTCGCACGGCGAGCCGCCGTGGCGATCGAGAACGCCCGCCTGTACGAGGCGGAGTCGGAAGCGCGCCGCCGGGAGGCCCGCGCCCGCGCCCGGGTCGAGGTCCTCGCCGAGACCGGCGAGGCGATGGCGAGATCGCTCGACCCTCGACAGATCCTCGACGCGCTCACCGCCTCCACCGCCCGCCGGCTGACGGACGTGAGCGTCGCGTACCTCGTCGACCGCGACGGACGGGTGGAGGACTTCGTGGCCGCGCATCGCGATCCGAGCATGACGTCCCTCGTGCGACGGGCGGTGACCTCCTCGCTCCCCGATCCCGACAACGCGACGAGCGCCATCTCCCGTGCGATGGCGGGAGAAGCCTCGATCGTCCGGGAGATCACCGACGCGTACCTCGGGGCCGTCCTGACGCCGGAGCAGCGGGCGTTCGTCGTGCGACTGCAACCCGCTTCGGAGCTCGCGGTTCCGATCCGCGGACGAGGCAGCCTCCTGGGGGTGCTCACGATGATCCGCAGCCGCGGGGGGAACGCGTTCGACGATGACGACCTCTCGCTGGCGAACGATCTCGCCCGACGAGCGGGCCTGATGCTCGACAACGCCCGGCTGTACGCCGAGCGCGAAGAGGTGGCCGAGACCCTGC
This sequence comes from Actinomycetota bacterium, assembly GCA_035629255.1. Classification (GTDB taxonomy): domain Bacteria; phylum Actinomycetota; class UBA4738; order UBA4738; family HRBIN12; genus CALGFI01. The sequence goes on from DASPIF010000103.1 coordinate 798, forward strand.
AGCGGAGCCTCCTCCCGCCCGTCCCGCCGGAGATCCCCGGGCTCGACATCGGCGCGCGCTACCTGCCCGCGGACCAGGACCTGACCGTCGGCGGCGACTTCTACGACGTGTTCGAGCTCGACATGGATCACTGGGGTGCCGTGATCGGCGACGTCGTGGGCAAGGGCGCGACCGCGGCAGCGATGATGGGGCTCGCGCGATACACGGTCCGGACGGCCGCGTTGTCGGAGGGACGGCCGAGCGCGCTGCTGCGGACGCTCAACGACGCGATCCTCGGGCAGGCGAGCGACACGATGTTCTGCACGGCGTGCTTCGCGCGCGTGCGACGCAACGAGAAGGGAGCCCGCGTGACGCTCTCGCTCGGCGGTCATCCGACGCCGCTCCTCGTGCGCCCGGACGGCACCGTCGAGCCGTTCGGGGAGCCCGGAACGCTGCTCGGCGTCTTCGACGATCCGACGCTCACGGACCAGGTGATCGATCTGCTGCCGGGCGATGCCCTCGTCCTGTACACCGACGGCGTCACCGACGAGCGACGCGGCGACCTCGAGTTCGGCGAGGGACGCCTGCGGGAGACGCTCGCGGCGCTCGCGGACCGCGGTGCTCAGGAGATGGCCGACGGCGTCGTCCAGGCGGTCGACGAGTTCCGCAGCGGGGCCGCGCACGACGACATCGCGCTATTCGTGATCCGCATCCGTCCGACGTCGGAGGTCCCGTGAGCCTGTTCACCGTCCGGTCCGAGATCGACGGCGATGTCGCGACGCTCCGGTTCGAGGGCGAGCTCGACCTCTCGACCGCGACGCAGGCCGAGGCCGCGGTCAAGGAGGTGGAGTCCGACGACGGGCTGCGGACGCTCGTCCTCGACCTGCGCGACCTGCGGTTCCTCGATTCGACCGGGCTGCGGGTGATCCTGGCGACGGACTCCCGCGCGCGGCGCACCGGGCGGCAGGTGCGCGTCGTGCCCGGCCCCGAAGCCGTGCATCGCGTGTTCCGGATCGCGTTGCTCGACCGGCGACTCGACTTCCTCGAACCGGACGGCGCGAACCCGGACGAGGCGAGAGGGGACGCGCCATGACGGTCGACGTCCGCCTGCGCCCGGTCGCCGACTCCGTTCCGCAGGCGCGAGCGGCGCTCGACGCCCTGCGCGACTCGGTGAGCGAGGACCGGCTCGAGGATCTCCGGCTCCTGGTGAGCGAGCTGGTGACGAACAGCGTGCGGCACGCGGGACTCGCGGCGTCGTCGATGATCTCGCTCCGCGTGTCGACGACCGCGACCGTGATCCGCGTCGAGATCCACGACGACGGACCAGGGTTCGACGCGACGATCCAACCGGCCTCGATGTACCAGGAGTCGGGATGGGGTCTGTACCTGATCGCCCAGCTGTCCGATCGGTGGGGCGTGTCGACCGACCGGGCCGGAACCACCGTCTGGCTCGAGATCGACCGGTGACGGCGTTCGCCGCTCGCCCCTGACGGGTACGTCGTCGCCGTGAGCGACGTTCACCTATGGTCGATCCGGAGCACCGACGGCGGAGCGACCGGTCTCGAGTTCGCGAACGCGCGGATCGCACCGGCGACCGAGATCCTCGTCCACGCGACCCCGTCGACGATCGACGTGGCGGTCTACGAGAACGGCGGCACGCTCGTCGCGATCGGCGAAGGCCTGAAGGCGACGGACGACGCACCGATCACCCGGCTGCGGATCGACGGCCTCCGCGTGCTGCGCGAGGAGACGTGGCCGACCGCCGACGACGAGGGGACCGTCGTGATCCTGTGCGGCGGCGAGGCCGGGGTGCTCCAGCGGTGGTGGAACGACGACGAGCGGACCGAGTGGCGCTGGCAGCTCGAGCTGTCGAACCGCCGCGGACCGTGAGCCACGGGGTTGCGGCCTCCCGCCCCCGGGTAGGGGTTGCCGCATGAGCGATCCCGCGCCCTCCCCCGGTCCGATCGACGAATCGCCCGAGCCCCGTGCGCACGAGGAAGCGATCGTTCGCCGCGACGCGCCCGAAACCGCGAGCGATCCGCGCCGGTCGACGCGCACCGGCCGTCGCGCCGGCTCGCGGACGTTGATCGGCTTCGTGATCGGACCGATCGTCGGCGCGCTGCTGGGACTGCTCGTCGGTGCGCTCGCGTTCGGCGGCGGCTCCCGCGGGTTCTGGGCGGCGATCGTCGCCGGCGCGATCTTCGGGCTGCTCGGCGGGTTCTGGGGCGGCATGTCCGCGCTCGGACCTCCCGAGGTCGAGAACGATCCTCTGACGCCCGCGGATCGCGCCTAGACGCACCGCCGGATCGCGCCTAGAGCTGGATCCACGTCGTCTTGAGCGCGGTGAACTTCTCCATCGCGTGCAGGCTCTTGTCGGCGCCGAACCCGGACGCCTTGCGACCGCCGGACGGGTGAGGTCGCCCTCCTCCAAGCGGTTGCTCCAGACCGTCTCCGCCCGGAGCGCCCGCACGGCCCGACGCGCCGCCGACAGGTCGCTCGTCCACACGGACGCCGCGAGCCCGTATGGCGTGTCGTTCGCGAGCGCCGTGCGCGGGGAGACCGCCGCGAAGTCGCGCCGTCGCGCGCGTCGCGCCACCCACCGTCGATCCACGCCTCACCGGGACCTCGACCGAGAGGGCGGAGCGGACCGCCGCCCGCGATCCGGCGGGACCACTGTCACGACGCCGGGATCGGTCGGGTCACGACGGCGTTACCGCGGGCGAGGGTTCCGCCTCCTCGTGCGTGTCCGGCAGGCGGACGACGTCGCCCGCGCCGGGCCGTCGCGCGCCGGCCAGCTCGCAGACCGTGGCCATCCCGAGGTGGAACGCGAGCGACGAGAGCATCGACCAAAGCAGGAGCGCGACCACCGCGA
>DASPIF010000104.1:0-2025 GCA_035629255.1 Actinomycetota bacterium
CCACGCTCCCGGCGCGGTATCCCTCGCGACGAATACCGGTGCGACGCTGCGCGCGATGCGACCCCCGGCCGGTGGGGCACGTTTGCGGGACGGCGAGGTGATCGAGGGTCGTGGCGTCGCGCTGCGCGCGGTCGCGACCCCCGGCCACTCGACCGACCACGTCGCCTTCTGGATCGAGGAGACACGAGGGCTCTTCACGGGGGACGCGGTCCTCGGCCGCGGGACGAGCGTGATCGATCCGCCCGAGGGCGATCTCGCCGCCTACCTCCGCTCGCTCCGGAGGATGCGCGAGCTCGAGCCGCGGACGATCTATCCCGGCCACGGCCCGACCGTCTTCCGCGGCGTGGCCAAGCTCGACGAGTACCTCGCCCACCGCGAGGAGCGCGAGGCGCAGGTCCTGTCGGCCCTCCAGGGCGAGCCGCGATCGATCGACGAGCTCGTCGAGGTCATCTACGTGGGGTATCCCGACGACGTTCGTCCGCTCGCGGCGCGGTCGGTGCTCGCGCATCTCATGAAGCTCGCCGGCGAGGGCCGCGTCGATCACGCGACGAAGGCCGGCGTGAAGCGCTACACCGCGACCGAGCCGCGCGCGTGCGCTCGCTGCGGCCGGCCCGTCCGCGGCAAGGCGACCTACTGCGGCGCGTGCAGCCTCGCGATGCTGCAGGGCACCGAGTGAATCACGCCCGCTCCCACACCGAGACGTGCTTCTGCGCCTCGGCCGTGAACGCCGATCGATCCCAATCGGCCCACCGCTCGCGGAGACGCAGACCGGCGAGCCGCGCCATCAGGTCCAGCTCGCTCGGGTAGGCGTAGCGGATGCAGACGGGGAACAGTCGCACACCGCCGCCCCCGATCACGACGTGCTGGCTGTCGGTGCGTTGCGCCACGACGTCGTGACGCGACACCTCGAGCCTGACCTCGTCCATCCCGACGTCGACGGCGCTCACGCGCTGCCCGCGATCGAACCGCGCGAGGTCGGGGACGAACGCCTCCATCGCGAACGCGCCGCCCTCGTCGAGGTGACGCGCGATCGCGGCGAAGCACGCGACCTGATCGTCCTGCGTGAGCAGGACGAAGAACGTGTTGAACACCACGTACACGAGCCCGAACCGCCGGCCGAGATCGAAGGAGCGGAAGTCCGCGGTCGTGACCGGGATCTCGTCGCCGCCGGGCTTGTCACGGAGCCGCGCGATCATCGACGACGACGCATCGATCCCGTGGATCTCGATCCCTGCGGCCCGCAGGGGGAGCGCGAGGCGTCCGGTACCGATCCCGAGCTCGAGCGCAGCGCCGTCGCCGGCGAGCTCCCGGAGGAAGGCGATCGTCGTCGCGACTTCACCGCCGAACGCGCGCGACGCGTACCAATCGTCGTACCGGTCAGCGATGCGTTCGCCGTACGTCGACGCCGTGTACTCGTCCATGCGGCAGGCAACCGCGACCTGGCATCGCTGTCAAGGGACGGTCACGTTCTCACCAGCGCCTCGAGGTCGGGGATCACGACGGTCCGCCGGTCGGTCCGGACGAGATCGCGGGCCACGAGTGAGCGGAGCGAGCGATTGACCGCCTCGCGCGACGCGCCGACCATCCGTGCGAGCTCGTCCTGGGTCAGGGGGATCGTGAGCCGCACCCCGTCGTCGACCTTCGCGCCGTGCTGGTCCGCGAGATCGCGCAGGCGGGCCGCGATCCGGCTCGCGAGATCGGTCGTGAGCGCGTCAGTGAGCGCCCGCTCGGTCCGATGGGTCCGAGCGGCGACGAGGCGGAGCAGCTCGGTCCCGACGAGCGGCCGTTCGCGGATGACGAGCGGGAGCAGCTCGGCGTCGTAGCCGACGACGATCGACGCGCCGATGGTGCGCGCCTCGACCGGCGAGGGCTCGCCGAGGAGCGCCGCCTCGCCGAAGACATCCCCCGAGCCGAGGAGCCCGACGACGAGCTCGCGACCGTCGACGGTCACGCAGGACAGCCGCATCGCCCCGCGCTCCATGAGATAGAGCGACGTCGACGGTTCCCCCTGCCGCACGACGACCG
>DASPIF010000105.1:0-3092 GCA_035629255.1 Actinomycetota bacterium
TCGATCACGGCGACGCCGCCGTCGGCGAGCAGGGGCGCGAACGGGTCCCGGACCACGCCGGCAGCCTACGCGAGCGTCGCGACGCGCCGCTCCCCGGGTTGCGTGTCGCCGCGGGGAGGCGCAGCATCCACGCGGACGCCGCTCGTGAGGGAGGGACCCATGGTGTCGGCCGCGCCGTACATGCTCGTGTTCCGGGTGCTCCACATCGCCGGGGGCATCGCGTGGGGAGGCTCGATCTTCCTGCTCGTGTTCTTCCTCCAGCCCACGGCGAAGGCCGTCGGCCCGGCCGCCGGACCGTTCATGCGCGAGCTCCTCGGCGCGCGGAAGCTCACGAACGCGATCCTCGCGATCGCGGGTGTCACGATCGTCGCCGGCGGGTTCCTCTACTGGCACGACATGGAAGCGTTCGGCGGGTTCGGCGACTTCGTGACGAGCTCGTTCGGCGGGTGGATGACCGCGGGCGCGATCTCGGCGATCATCGCCTTCGCGATCGGGTTGTTCCTGACGAAGCCGACGCTCGAGCGGATGCTCGCGACGGGCGGGGAGATCGCCAGGGCAGGTGACGCGCCGCCGCCGGAGCTCGTCCAGCGGCTCGGCGCGCTCCAGGTGCGCGGACGCAAGCTCGCCATCACGAACTTCACGTTCGTGGCGATCGCGGCGTTCGCGATGAGCACGGCTCGGTACTGGTAGCTCTTCGGTAGCGCAGTCAGAGGTCGCGGGGGCGGCGCACCGGTCCCCGCCGTCGTCGCACGTCGCGAAGCTTCGCTGCGGGGACCGGCGCGCCGGGACCGTCTTCCCTGACGACGTGGGCGCTGCCGGTACGCTCGCTGGGTGAGCACCGTGTACGACCTTTCGTTCGATGAGTTGTCCTCGCGGGTCGTTGCGTTGGGGGAGCCGTCCTTCCGGGCTCGGCAGGTGTGGCGGCAGCTGTGGGAGCGCGGCGTCCCCTACGAGCGGATGGCGGATGTCCCTCGCGAGCTTCGAGGGCGGTTGGCCGCCTCGATCCCGGTGGGAATCGAGGTGTTGGCCGTTCGGGAGGCGGATCGGGGGGCGACGCGGAAGGCGTTGCTCCGGGTCGGCGGGGAGCACGTGGTCGAGACCGTCTTGATGGGGTACCGCGGGCGGGTCACCGTGTGCGTCTCGTCGCAGGTCGGATGCGCGATGGGATGCGGGTTCTGCGCGACGGGACAGATGGGGCTCAGGAACAACCTGACCGCGGGCGAGATCGTGGCGCAGGTGGTGTGGGCTCGGGGCGCCGCCGCGGAGCTGCCGGCGACGACGCCGCGACGGCTGACGAACGTCGTCTTCATGGGGATGGGCGAGCCGCTGTCGAACGAACGGCACACGTTCGCGGCGCTCGAGCGGATCACCGATCCGGGCGCGCTCGGGATCGGAGATCGACACATCACGATGTCGACCGTCGGGGTCGTCCCCGGCATCGAGCGGCTCGGCGAGCGCTTCCCACAAGTCGGTCTCGCAGTGAGCCTGCACGCGTCGACCGACGAGCTGCGCGACGAGCTCGTGCCGGTGAACCGGCTATGGCCGCTCGCGGTGCTCGAGGACGCGGTGGCGGCGTGGCGCGAACGCACCCACCGGCGACCGTCGATCGAGTGGGCGATGATCGATCGGACGAACGACTCCGAGGAGCAGGCGGAGCGGCTCGTCCCGATCGCGCTGCGTCTCCACGCGCACGTGAACCTGATCCCGCTCAATCCCACGCCAGGATGGCCGACGGCACCGAGCTCGAAGGCCGCGATCGGACGGTTCGTCGCGGTCCTGGAGGACGCCGGCGTCGCCGTCACGGTGCGCGACACCCGCGGACGCGAGATCGACGCAGCGTGCGGCCAGCTCTACCACGAGCTCGAGCCGACGGTCGCGGCCGGCTGAGCCTCGCCGCTCCGGTCGTACCCTGGACCGTCGCCATGGGGTACCTCGAGCTGACCGACGTCGCGTACGCCCTGCCCGGAGGCTGGACGCTGTTCGAAGGGGTCACGTTCGCGGTGCCCGAGGCAGAGCACGCCGCCCTCGTCGGCGCGAACGGGATCGGGAAGTCGACGCTGCTGCGGCTGATCGTCGGGCAGGAGACGCCGACCGAGGGCTCGATCCGGATCGATGGCCGCATCGGGCTGATGCGGCAGTTCATCGGGTCCGACCGCGCGCCGACGACCGTCCGCGACTTCCTCCTCGCGTACGCCGAGCCGCGCGTCGCGGACGCCGCCGCGCGCGTCACGAAGGCCGAGCGGTGGATGCACGACCATCCCGGCGAGGACGCGCAGATGGAGTACGCGGAGGCGCTCACCCACTGGGGCGACGCCGGCGGGTACGAGGCCGAGGTCGTCTTCGACACGTGCACGCACGCAGCGTTCGGCCAGGGGTACCCCGAGTGCGCCGAGCGCCGGATCGAGACGCTCTCGGGCGGGGAGCGCAAGCGGCTGGCGCTCGAGGTGATCTTCCGGTCGCCGTTCGACGTGATCCTGCTCGACGAGCCGGACAACACGCTCGACATCGCGGGCAAGCGGTGGCTCGAGGACACGATCGTCGCGAGCCCGAAGACGATCCTGATGGTGTCGCATGATCGCGCGGTACTCGATCGAACCGCGACCCGCGTGATCACGCTCGAAGGCAAGGCGACGTGGGCGCATCCCGGCCCGTTCGCCACCTACGCGCAGGCGCACGCGGACCGGCTCGACCGGCTCGATCAGCAGCACCGGCGCTTCGACGAGGAGCGACGACGGCTGACCGAGATGGTGAAGGAGATGAAGCGCAAGTCTGCCTACAACGACAACTGGGCCTCGAAGGCGCGCAACGCGGAGCACCGGCTCGAACGGTTCGAGACCGACAACGCGCCGCCGCTCAAGGCCGAGGTGCAGGACGTCCGGATGCGGATCGCGGGCGGGCGGACCGGCAAGATCGCCTTCCGCGCGAAGGGCCTGTCGATCGCCGACATCGTGCGGCCGTTCGACGTCGAGATCTGGTACGGCGAGCGGATCGGCGTGATCGGCCCGAACGGGACCGGCAAGACGCACTTCCTGCGCCTGGTCTCGGGGGACGGCGTCGCGCACGGCGGAGAGTGGAAGCTCGGCGCGCGGGTC
>DASPIF010000106.1:0-3763 GCA_035629255.1 Actinomycetota bacterium
ACGTCGTCTGGTCGTTCGGGGCGACCGAGGCCAAGGTGCCGGAGATCGTCGACGCCATCGTGGACATCACCGAGACCGGCAGCACCCTCCGGGCGCACGGCATGAAGATCATCGAGACGCTGATGACAAGCGAACCCGTCCTCGTCGCCAACCGCGCGGCCGCCGCCGACGCACCGAAGCGTCGCGCGATGGACGACGTCGTGACGCTCCTGCTCGGCGCCCTCCGCGCCGAGGGTCGCGTCCTGATCAAGCTGAACGTCGCCGAGACCGATCTCGCCGGCGTCCTCGAGGTCGTCCCGTCGATGAAGTCTCCGACCGTGTCGAAGCTCCAGGAGGGCGGGTTCGCGATCGAAACCGTCGTCGAGAAGTCGGGTGTCAACCGCCTGATCCCGATGCTCAAGGAGCGAGGCGCCACGGACATCCTCGAGATGCCGATCTCGAAGATCGTCCCGTGACCATCGGTCTCACCGCGCACTTGACCACGGAGCGTGACGTCTGGCAGACTCAGCCGGATGTTTGAACGACCATTCGAACCCGAACGATCCGTCCGAGTATCCGGACCCTAGGTGCGTCGGCCGCGGCCCACTGGGCTGCCTGCTAGACGCGCCTTCCGACCCTCGCGGACCCCGCGGGGGTCGTTCGTTTCCCCGTTCAATCGTCGGGTTACCGGGAGGCCAGAGCCATGATCGATCTCACGCAGGAGGAGCGGATCGGCCGCGAGGCGGCGAACCTCCGCACGCACTGGAGCTCGAGCCCCCGATGGGATGGCATCGAGCGGGCCTACACGGCCGAGGACGTCATCCGGCTCCGCGGCTCGATCACCGTCGAGCACACGCTGGCGCGGCTCGGCGCCGAACGGCTCTGGTGCCTGCTCACGACGAAGGAGTACCTGCCGGCGCTCGGCGCGCTCACCGGCGGCCAGGCCGTCGAGATGGTCAAGGCCGGACTCAAGGCGATCTACCTCTCGGGCTGGCAGGTCGCCGCCGACGCGAACCTGAGCGGGCAGACCTACCCCGACCAATCGCTCTACCCGGCGAACAGCGTCCCCGCCGTCGTGAAACGCATCAACAGCGCGCTCTCGCGCGCGGATCAGATCGCGTGGAGCGAGGGCGAGACCGGCACGTACTGGCTCGCGCCGATCGTCGCGGACGCCGAGGCGGGCTTCGGCGGCGCGCTCAACGCGTTCGAGCTGATGAAGTCGATGATCGAGGCCGGCGCGGCGGGCGTTCACTTCGAGGATCAGCTGGCCAGCGAGAAGAAGTGCGGGCATCTCGGCGGCAAGGTCCTCGTCCCGACGTCGCACTTCATCCGGACGCTGACGGCCGCGCGCCTCGCCGCCGACGTCTGCGGCGTCCCGACGGTGCTCGTCGCGCGGACGGATGCACTCGGCGCGACGCTGCTCCAGAGCGACGTCGATGACGACGACGCTCCGTTCCTGTCGGGCGAGCGGACCGACGAGGGCTTCTACCGCGTGAGGAACGGGAACGACGCCGCGATCTCGCGCGGCCTCGCGTACGCGCCGTACGCCGACGTCCTGTGGTGCGAGACCTCCACGCCCGATCTCGAGCAGGCCCGCGCGTTCGCCGAGGCGATCCACGAACGGTTCCCAGGCAAGCTCCTCGCTTACAACTGCTCGCCGAGCTTCAACTGGCGCGCGAACCTCGACCAAGACACGATCGCGATGTTCCAGCGCGAGCTCTCGGCGATGGGCTACCGCTTCCAGTTCATCACGCTCGCCGGGTTCCACGCGCTCAACGCGTCGATGTTCGATCTCGCGAAGGGCTACGCGGCGGAGGGGATGCCCGCCTACGTCCGGCTCCAGGAGCAGGAGTTCGCGATGGAGGCGCAGGGGTACACGGCGACGCGGCACCAGGCCGAGGTGGGCACCGGCTACTTCGACAAGGTCTCGACGGTCATCTCCGGCGGGCGCTCCTCGACGCTCGCGCTCGTCGGTTCGACCGAGGAGGCGCAGTTCGAAACGGCCATCGGCTCCGACGGGGACGCTGCGATCGCCGACGGAGACGGATCACCGCCGATTCGGCGCAGGGCCGCCCGCTGAGACCAGGCTCGGCAGGGGGTTACGCGCGGATCGGCGGCTCGGCGTCCGGCGGCGGCGCCGGCTGCGGCGTCGGCTGTGGTCGCGGTGGCTGCGGATCCGGGATCGGCTCCGGGCCGGGTTCCGGCGAGGGCTGCGGGCTCGGGGCGGGTTCGGGACCGGGCTCCGGGACGGGGCCGGGGGTCGGATCGGGCACCTCGAGCTTCGGGCGTTCGAGCAGGGCGGACGATGGCATCGCTACTCTCCTCCTTCGCCGCCGGTGGGGGGCTCGACGATCCGCTCGACGTTGCGATGCTCGACGTCGATCTGGTCGTAGTCGGACGTGCCGAGCGTGCCACCGCGCGTCTCGTGACCGCAGGTGAACGCGAACACTTCGAAGCTGTCGCCGTCGTTCTTCTTCGGCGGTGCGTCGGGATCGGGGTGGCCGTACGCGATGTCGGCAAGGACGCCCTCGCCGCAGACCGGACACCGCATGTCCTCGCGCTGGGTCGTCATCACCGCGACCGTACCCGACCCTCGCTGGGCGGGAAACGTCGCCTCGCGTCGCCTCGGTAGCATCCGCGCATGCTTCGAGGCGCGATCGCCGCGGCCGTCACCCCGCTCGACGAGGGCGGCGACACGCTGGACCTCGACACGATCCCCAACCTCGTCGCCTTCCTCGCCGACGGCGGCGTCGACGGTCTCCTCGCATGCGGCACGACCGGCGAGGGCGTCCTGCTCAGCGTCGAGGAGCGTCGAGCCGTCGCCGACGCGTTCCTCGGGTCCCGTCCCTCGGGGTTCCAGGTCGCCGTCCACGCCGGGGCGCAGACCACGCGCGACACGGTCGCGATCGCGAACCACGCGCGCGGATCCGGCGCCGATGCGGTGGCCGTCATCGCTCCGCCCTACTTCCCGCTGGACGCGGACGAGCTCCTCACGCATCTCCGGGCCGCGGCGGAGGCCTGCGCACCGGTGCGGTTCTACGTCTACGAGTTCGCCGGCCGCTCCGGCTACGCGATCCCGATCGACGTGATCGAGCGGCTCCGCGCGGAGACGTCGAACCTCGCCGGGATGAAGGTGTCGGACACGCCCTGGGATCGGGTCGAGCCGTACCTGCTCGACGGGCTCGACGTGTTCGTCGGCTCCGAGCCGCTCGTCCCGCGCGGGCTGGCGGCCGGTGCGAAGGGCGCGGTGAGCGGGCTCGCGACGGCGTTCCCGGAGATCGTCGCGGCGCTCGTCCGCGACGGTAGCGACGACGCCGCGCGCCAGGTCACGACGCTCCGCGAGCGGCTCGCCGGCATCCCGTTCCAGCCGGCGCTCAAGACGGTGCTCGGCGCGCGCGGCGTGCCGGTCCGCCCGGACGTCCGCGCACCCCTCCGCGTGCTCACGCCGAGGGAACGGAGGGCGGTCCTGGAAGCCGCGCGCGACGTCGGCGTGCCGGTTTGAACCTACGGCGACCTAGAACATCGGGTGGTCGTTCGCGCTCTCCTCGGGGAACGGCTGCAGCACGTCCCAATGCTCGACGATCTTCCCGTCCTCGAGGCGGAAAAGGTCCGCCGCCACGGTCCCGCGATCGTCGGCCGAGAACTTCACGAGCCCGTGCGTGACGACGATGTCGTCCTCGGCGACGATCCGCTTGATCTCGATGCTCAGCTCCGGGAACGCGCGGACGAACCCGATGAACGCCTCCGGGCCGTCGGCGGCCTGCGGGTTGTGCTGGACGTACCG
>DASPIF010000107.1:0-4954 GCA_035629255.1 Actinomycetota bacterium
GCGGTCTGCGCGCTCGCGATCGCACGCGGCGAAGTTCCGCTGACGATCCACTACGCGACCGCCGACCCCGAGTGCGACCTCGACTACGTGCCGAACGTCTCGAGGCCGATGGACGTCGCGTTCGCGCTGTCGAACTCGTTCGGGTTCGGCGGCCACAACGCGGTCATCGCGTTCCGCCGCGCCGCGTAACGGTCGTCACGGCACGCGAACGAAGACCGCCCCGTCGAGGATCAACCTGCGGACCGCGTCGCCGACGGGCGCCTCGAACCGCGCGCGGCCGGGCATCCACGGCTCGGCGCCGACGCGGAACCGGTCGTCGTCCAGCGGGACGAGCTCGTCCTCTTCCTCGGCGTTCGCGTTGACGAGAAGGAGACGTCCGTCGCGTTCGAGGACCTCGACGTGCATCGGCTCGATGCCGTAGCACCGGTACCGCCCGGCGAGCGTCGCCCACGCGGGATCGACGGGCGGCGGTGGGAGCGCGAGGACCCCCTCGCGGTGGAGCACGCGGGCGCCGTGCACGACGCGGACGACCTGGTCGCCGTCGCGCTCCAACGTCAAGCGGTATCGGTCCCATCCCGGCGCGACGGACACGTACGCCTCGCGTGAGCGGTACCACGGGTAGCGGTCGTCCCCGTCGACGAGGGCGAGCCCGCCGTCCGGGTCGGCCTCGATCGTGATCGTCGTCTCGCCGTCGGTGTAGCGACCCGCGGCTCGCGCCGCATCGACGGCCGAGCCGCCCGACCGCTCCGGCAGCGCGGGGATCTCGGCACCGCTGCGCGTCGAGGCCGCGGCCTCGATCGCGAACGCGAGGAGGTCGACACGGTCCTCCCACGTGACGGCGCCGTTCGTCATCACGCATGCGCCGACACCGCGCTCGTGGTCGAACAGGATCATCGATCGGTAGCCCGGGAGCGACCCGGAGTGTCCGACGAGCCGATGACCGTCGCGTTCGAGGACCCACAGGCCGTAGCCGTACGTCGTGCCGGTCTCCGGGTCGCCGACATCGCCCCTGGTCATCCGCTCGACGTCCTCGGGTCGCAGCACGCCGTCCCCATCGCGCAGGTACATCCGTACGTAGGCGCACAGGTCCGATGCGTTCGAGCAGATCGTTCCGTCGGCCGTATAGCTCTCGAACCACGGCGCGGGAACGAGCCCGTGATCGGGATGCCACGGCCGGTCGTCGAGCGGGGCGACCCATCCCGTCGCGAGCCGCGCGCGGACGTCGTTCGAGATCACGGGCTCCGTCGCGTCCATGCCGAGCGGATGGAAGATGCGCTCGCGGGCGAGCTCCCACCACGGGCGTCCCGTGACGGTCTCGAGGACGAGCCCGAGCGCCTTGTACCCCGCGTTCGAGTACACGTGGTACGAGCCGGGGGCGGAGGCGACCTCCTGGTTCGCGAGTAGCAGCAGCTCCTCGGCGGCGTCACCCGTGACGTCCCAGCCCGTCGCGATCCCGCCCGTATGCGTCAGGAGGTGGTGCAGCGTGATCGGCGAGAACGCGCTCGCGGGGGTGAACCACGGGAGGAACCTCGTCACGGGATCGTCGAGGGAGAGCGTCCCCGCCGCGGCCTCCCGCATCACGAGCGCTGCCGTGAACGACTTGCTGACCGAGGCGATCTGCCAGAGATGGTCGTCGCGGGCGGTCTCCCCGGGCGCCGAGTCGCCGAGCGCCAGCGTCCCGAGGGTGGCCTCGCGGTCGGTGACGCCGACGACGAGCGCCGGCCCGACGAACCGAGACCCACCGCGCTCGATCCACGCGGCAACGTGGTCGAGGACGGTGGTCGCCTCCATGGCGATACCTACGAGCCGAAGAAGAGCTTCAGCTCGCGCTCCGCGGAGGCCGGCGAGTCGCTGCCGTGGACGAGGTTCTCGGTGATGATCAGGCCGAGATCGCCGCGGATCGTCCCGGGAGGCGCCTTCGCGGGGTCGGTCGGACCCATCAGCGTGCGCCAGACCTCGATCGCGTTCTCGCCCTCGAGACGCGCGACGACGACCGGACCGCTCGTGATGAAGTCGACGAGCTCGCCGAAGAAGGGCTTCTCGCGGTGCTCCCCGTAGTGCTCCTCCGCACGCGAGCGCTCGATCGTCGTCATCGCCAGCTCCGCGATCCGAAGGCCCTTGGCCTCGACGCGGCGCAGGACCTCGCCGACGAGCGCGCGTCGGACGCCGTCCGGCTTGACGATCAGCAGGGTCGATTCGACGGCCATCGGGGCGGGACCTCCACGGGGTGCGCGCGGGACGAACGGCGGAGCGATCAGGGTCGATCGCGCGGTCCGACCATCGCTCGGCGCGCGTCGGCGACAGTGTACAGAGAGCCGGTCACGAGGATGATGTCGCCCTCCGCTGCGGCGGCGCGGGCGGCCGAGAGCGCGTCGGCGACGTTGCCGAACGACGTGGTCGGCACCCCGCGCGACGACAGGGCGCGATCGACCTCCTCGGCCGGCCGCGCCCGCACGCTGTCGGTCGTCGCCGCGTACCCCGCGTCGGCGAGCGGCGCGAGCGCGTCGGCGACGCCGTCGAGGTCCTTGTTGGAGAAGACGGCCATCACGAGGTGCAGGCGATCGCCCGTGAACGCGACCGGCAGCGCGTCGGCGAGCGCTCTCGCCGCGGCCGGGTTGTGCGCCCCGTCCAGCACGATCAGCGGCCGGCGTCCCACCACCTCGAGGCGCCCCGGGGAGGTCGCGCCCCCGAACGCGTCGCGGACCGCGTGGTCGTCGAGCTCGCGCTCGGTGATCGCCTCCACCGCCGCGATCGCCGCCGCCGCGTTGTGCGCGGCGAAATCGCCGAACAGAGGCAGCAGCACGTCCTCGTAGGTCCCCCGCGTCCCCCGGACGGTGACCGCCTGCCCGCCGACGGCCTGCGTGAGGTCCTCGAGGGCCCAGTCACGGTCCTCGAGGAGGATCGTCGCGCCGACCTCGGCGGCTCGCGCCTCGATCACCTCGAGCGCCTCCGTGGTCTGGCTCCGCACGACGGCGATCTTCCCGTCCTTGATGATCCCGGACTTCTCCGCCGCCACCTCGGCGATCGTCGATCCGAGCTCGGGATGGTCGAGCCCGACCTCGCCGATGATCGCGACGTCGCTCGCGACGAGGTTCGTCGCATCCCACCGTCCGCCCATCCCCACCTCGAACACGCCCAGGCCGACCGGTTTGTCGGCGAACCAGAGGAACGCGAGCGCCGTCAGCGCCTCGAAGTACGTCACCCGGCCGACGCGCTCGTCCACCGTCTGCAGGAACGGCACCAGGTGCTCGTACTCCTCGCCGAACTCGGGGACGGCGATCTCCTCGCCGCACAGCTGGAGGCGCTCGGTCACCGACCAGAGATGCGGGGACGTGAACAGCCCGGTCGTGATGCCATGGGAACAGGCGAGACGCATCGCGATCCGCGCGGCGGTGGTCTTCCCGTTCGTCCCGGTGACGTGGATCGTCGGGTACGTGAGCTGCGGGCCGTCGAGGAGCTCGACCAGGGCGCGGATCCGATCCAGATCGGGCTCCGGCATGTGCTCGGGCTGCCGCCCCTCGAGCTCCGCCAGCGCGTCGGCGAACCGCACCGGCTAGCCGGCGGGTGACGGCTCGGCGAGGACGACCTCCACCGAGGGGACCTGGCCCTCGGCGAGCGGTGCGGTCTCGACCGTGGCGACGTTGCCGGCCTCGCGCACGTCCCGCTCCACGCGCGCGAGCGAGGACAGCCGCTCGGGCATATCGCGCACGAGGACGCGCTCGACCTCCGCCTTCAGCGACCGCTTCGCCACGGTCTTCGCCCCGCGGATCTCCTTGAGGACCCACGACGCCATGTCGAACGCCCGCGGGTCGCCCTCGACCGCGATCTCGTCGCCGGAGGGCCACGGGGCGAGGTGAACCGAGCCGTCCTGCCACCACGACCAGACCTCCTCGGTGACGTACGGCAGGAAGGGCGCGAACAGTCGGAGCTGGACCGACAGGGCGTGCCGCAGCGACGCGATCGCCGAACCCTGCGCCTCGGGACCGTGGGTGCCGTACGCGCGGCTCTTCACGAGCTCGAGGTAGTCGTCCGTGAAGCCCCAGAAGAATCGTTCGGCCACCTCGAGCGCTCTCGCGTGCTCGTACTCCTCGAAGGCGTCGGTCGCGTCCCGCACCGCGGATCCGAGCCCGGCGAGCATCGAGCGGTCCAGGTCCTCGGTGATCGCGCCCTCCGCGCCCTCGAGCGAGCCGAGCGCGAACCTCGACGCGTTCAGGATCTTGATCGCGAGCTTGCGGCCGATCTTCATCTGTTGCTCGTCGAAGATGGCGTCGATCCCGAGCCGCGCGCTCGCCGCCCAGTACCGGACCGCGTCCGGGCTGTGTCGCTCGAACATCTCGGTCGGCGTCACGACGTTTCCCTTGGACTTCGACATCTTCTTGCGGTCGGGATCCATCACGAACCCGCTGATCGCGGCGTCGGTCCACGGCAGGGTGTCGTGCTCGAGGAACGACTTCAGCACCGTGTAGAACAGCCAGGTCCGGATGATCTCGTGCGCCTGCGGACGCAGGTCCATCGGGAAGACGCGCTCGAAGAGGCCGTCGTCCTCCTCCCAGTGCCCCGCGATCTGCGGCGACAGCGACGACGTCGCCCAGGTGTCCATCACGTCGGGATCGCCGATGAACCCGCCAGGCACGCCTCGCTGCTCCTCGGTGTAGCCGTCGGGGACGTCCGACGACGGATCGATGGGCAGATGGTCCTCCTTCGGCAGCAGCGGGTGCTCGTGGTCGGGGACGCCCTCGTCGTCGAGCCGGTACCACACCGGGAAGGGCACACCGAAGAACCGTTGCCGGCTCACGCACCAGTCGCCGTTGAGACCCTCGACCCACGAGGCGTACCTCGCGCCCATGTGCGGCGGATGCCATCGCAGCTCGCGCCCCAGCTCGAGCAGCCGCTCGCGGAACTCGATCGTCTTCACGAACCACTGGCGGGACGACACGACCTCGAGCGGACGCTC
>DASPIF010000108.1:0-3305 GCA_035629255.1 Actinomycetota bacterium
CGACGAACCCGCTCCGGAAGCTCACCCCGGCAGGTTCGCGGGACCGAAGGCGTCCTGGAGCAGCGACGAGAGCACCCACGCGCGTTGCGTGCCGCCGGTGCCCTCGCAGATCACCAGCATCTCGGGCCCGAACTCGTTCAAGGCCTGCCGGCACATCCCGCACGGCGTCGTCGGATCCTCGGCGTCGGCGACGACGGCGACCGCGTCGATCTTGGTGTGTCCCGCCGTCACCGCGTGGACGATCGCCGAGCGCTCGGCGCACGTGCTCACGGGATACGAGGCGTTCTCGACGTTCACGCCGGTGAAGATCTCCCCTCCCGCGAGCACCGCAGCCCCGACGCGGAACCCGCTGTACGGGACGTACGCCCGCGCGCGGATCTCGCGCGCGGCGACGATGAGCCGCTCCTGGAGCTCCGGCGGCAGCCGCGTCACGGCCGGTTCGCCTCCTCGGGCTGAGGCCGGTTGGCGGGTTCCTCTCCCTCCCGGCGCGTGATCCGGATCTTCGCGATCCGCCGGCCGTCCACGCGCTCCGCGGTGAAGGTGAGGTTCTGGAAGGCCACGTCCTGTCCCTCGTCCGGGATCGCCCCGAGCAGACCCATCATCAACCCGCCGATCGTGTCCCATTCCTCGTCGGGGAGCTCGACGTCGAGGATGTCGTTGACCTCGTCGATCGCCATCTTGCCGTCGACCCGATACTCCCCGTCGCCGATCTCCTCGAGCGCCGGCTGCTCGGTGTCGTACTCGTCGGTGATCTCGCCGACGAGCTCCTCCAGGAGGTCCTCGAGCGTGCACAGCCCCACGACGCTGCCGTACTCGTCCGTGACCATCGCGATGTGGAACTTCTGCTGCTGCATCTCACGTAGCAGGTCGGCGACCTTCTTCGACTCGGGGACGTAGTGCGCCTCGCGGACGATGTCGCGGAGCGGCATGTCGTGCTTGCCCTGGTGCAGCGCCTTCAGGACGTCTTTCGCGTAGACGAGCCCGATCATCTCGTCGAGGTCCTCGACGAACACCGGGATCCGCGAGTAGCCGTGCTGCAGGACCGCCGCCTGCACGTCGCGCAGGGCCTTGTCGGCCTCGATCGCGATGATGTCCGGGCGCGGGACCATGACCTCTCGCACGATCGTGTCGCCGAACTCGAAGATCGAGTGGATCAGCTCGGTCTCCTCGCGCTCGATCGATCCCTCCTCCTGCCCGAGCTCGGCCATCGAGCGGAGGTCGGCCTCGGACACGAACGGGCCCTGCGCGAGACCGCGCCCGGGGAGCAGCACGTTCGCGAGGCCGATCAGCGCCCGCGTCGGGGCCGCGAGGATCCGACCGAGGACCCAGACGAGCGGCGAGATCGCGAGCGCCGCTCGATCCGAGTGCAGGACGCCGAACGTCTTGCTCATCGCCTCGACCAGCACGAAGTACAGGAGCGTGAACCCGACCGACACGAGCGTGACGCCGATGCCGCCGAACGTACGCTCGGCGATGATCGCGACGAGGATCGCCGAGCCGTTCTGGCAGAGCATGACGGTGAGGTAGACGGCGTTCAGGAAGCGCGGCGGATCTGCCTCGATGCGCTCGAGCGTGCGGGCGTTGCGCCGCCCCTCCTCGACGAGCGCCAGCGCCCGGACCCGCGTCATCCGCGTGAGCGAGGCCTCGGCGATCGCGAGCACCGACCCGAACAACACGAGGAACACCACGAGCACCCAGAGCCAGATCACGGAACCTCCACCCCGGCGTAGCGCTCCTGTTTGGCCCACATCGCGGCACGTTCCTCGTCCTCGTCGTGGTCGTGGCCGAGCAGGTGGAGGATCCCGTGGACGACGAGCAGCCGGAGCTCGGCGTCGCGGTCCCGCGGGTTGTTCCTCGCCGCGACGGACGGCGCGATCACCACGTCGCCAAGGACGCGCACGCCGTGCTCGTCGACGTCGTCCTCGTCGAGCGGGAACGACAGCACGTCGGTGGGACCGGCTTCGTGCAGGTAGCGCTCGTGCAGGCCGGCGATCTCGTCCTCGGTCACGAACGAGAGCGACAGCTCGGACGCGGCGAGCCCCTCGGCGAGCAACGTCTCCGCGGCCAGCCGCTCGAGTCCGGCGAGGGGAAGCGGCGACGACTGACGATCGTCGATCAGGATCCGCGGCTCGGTATGGCCGTCGTCAGCCATCGGCGCGAGCGGACCGCGTCTCGCCGTGCACGCGGTACGCCTCCACGATGTCCTGGACGATCTTGTGGCGCACGACGTCACGCGCGCCGAGGCTCGCGAACTCGATGCCGTCCAGCCCCTGCAGGATGTCCTGGATCTCGACCAGCCCGGAACGCTGTCCGGGCGGCAGGTCGATCTGCGTCACGTCGCCGTTCACGACGGCGCGGCTCCCGAACCCGAGGCGCGTGAGGAACATCTTCATCTGCTCGGGCGTCGTGTTCTGCGCCTCGTCGAGGATGATGAACGCGCCGTTGAGCGTCCGTCCCCGCATGTACGCGAGCGGCGCGACCTCGACGGTCCCCCGTTCCATCAGCCGTGGCAACGCCTCGGCGCCGAGCATCTCGAACAGCGCGTCGTACAACGGCTTCATGTACGGGTCGATCTTCTCGTAGAGGGTCCCGGGCAAGAACCCGAGCCGCTCGCCGGCCTCGACGGCGGGACGCGTCAGGATCAGCCGCTCGACCTGCTTCTCCTGGAGGGCGCGCACCGCGGTCGCGACCGCGAGGTACGTCTTCCCGGTACCGGCCGGTCCGATCGCGAACGTGATCGTCGCCGTGCGGATCGCGTCGACGTAGCGCTTCTGTCCGAGCGTCTTCGGCGCGATCGACTTCCCTCGTCCTGTCAGGAACACGTCGCCGAGGACCTCGGTGGGACGCGCCTCCGCGCCCTTGATCAGCTCGATCGATCGACCGACCGACGAGGCGTTGAGCTGATGCCCGCGCCCGAGCAGCGCGATCAGCTCCTCGAACAGCAGCCCGACGCGCCCGGCCTCGTGGTCGGGACCCGAGATCGTGATCTCGTTGCCCCGGACGATGATCTCCGAATCGAAGGCGGCCTCGATCAGCTTGAGGAGTTCGTCCCGCTGACCGAGGAGGGCGACCATGCTCTGATCCCCCGGAACCGAGATCTTCACTTGCGTGGTGGCTCTCGCCAAGCGGTTCGCTCTCGGGGCTACGCCCCGTTCCTCCTCGTCGTCGTGGTCTTCCACAACGGTCACCGACCGCCGTCCGAAGGGTCCGTATCCTACCCCGCCGCTGCGTACACCTCGCGCAGGGTCATCCCGGCGGCCATCCGAGCGCGCGCCCGCCGAGGAGGTGGAAGTGCAGGTGGTGGA
>DASPIF010000109.1:0-2303 GCA_035629255.1 Actinomycetota bacterium
AAGTCCTCGGTCGGCGAGGGGACGACCCCCCAGACGGCCTGCTGGCCGTCGAAGCCGAGGCTCGCGGGGAGCGGGACGAGGAACGCCGGGAACTGCCTGCCGTCGGTCGTCCTGAGCTCGGCACGCGCCGCCATGGTCGACGCCACGCCCGCGACGATCGCGCCCCACTCGTCGACGTGCCCCGTCGTCGACTCGCCGCCGATCGGGACCTCGTCCTCCAGGACCAGCCCGAAACCACTCACAGCGCCGGACACCGAAACGAGGTACTCATCGGATCGATCGCTCCGGTCGATCGACAGGACGGTCCGGCCGATCGGCGTGTCGAGGACATCGAGGACGAGTCGCCCAGATACGCTCGGAGGCGCGGTTGCGTCCGGGTCCTGCGTGAAGCTCGCGAACGCTTCATGGATCGTCGCCCGATCGGCGTCGGTGGCCGATGCGCCGAGCATCGCGTGCGCCGAGCCCGTTGACCAACTCGTCTCGAGATGCTCGGGTTCGTCGCCGGCGAGCTCATCGTGCTCCTTCGACGCGCCGGGCCGGCAGGCCGATGCCGCGGGGTCGTAGGTCAGGTCCGCCGGCTGGTCTCCGCCGACCCCCCCGAAGGTCGCGGTATCGATCATCAGGAGCGCTCCATGCGCCGGGAACGCGACCGGGTCGGCGGCCCGGAAGCACGGCTGCGAGAACCCCACCTCGAAGTTCGTGAGCTGGAGGACGCCACGCCCGTCGCCGGCCGGGAACTCTACGAGGTACCAGTCGGGCGGGTAACTGATCGTGCCGATCGACAAGGTGACGGTCCGTAGACCGTTCTCCTCGTCCGACGCAGCGCCGCGGTCGGGCTCGAGCGACGAGATGGCCCCGAGACCTGTGATCGTGCCGACGACGACCGCCGTGACGCCGAGGAGCGCAGCGGCGGCCGTCGCGATCTGCCGACGGCGGGTCCGCCGCGCGATCCGAGGAGCAAGCCGTGGCTCGATCGAACCGCCGGACGCGCGCTCGTGGAGGACGTCACGGAGACGCTGTTCAAGGTCGGTCATCGGTCTCACTCCCGATCCGGGCGCGGAGGGTCTGCATCGCCCGCGCGAGCAGGGACTTGACCGCGGCCGGCGATGTCTTCAGCGCGTCAGCGGTCTGCCGTTCGGAAAGGTCCTCGTAGAACCGCAGGACGACGACGGTGCGTTGTCGCGCCGGCAACGACCGCAGGGCGGTCCACAAGGCGTCGCGTTCCTCGACGTCTGGGATCGTCATGGACGGGACGCGGGCGACCGCCCGTTCGCGCTCCATCTCGCGTCGCTCGAGCCGGAGCCGGCGCAGCTGCGAGGTGTGGAGGTGGACGATCGTGCGGCGCAGGTAGGCCTCGAACGCGTCCGGCACCCGGAGGTGGCGGAACCGCCCCGCCACCCGAACGAACGCCTCCTGCACGAGGTCCTCGGCCGCCCGACGGTCGCCGGTGAGCAGGTACGCGAGCCGGCCCGCGGCCGGCGCGTGCCGCTCGTAGAGCTCGGCAAGCGTCCCCTGTCGTCCCGTCGTGGCTGCCGCGGCATCGACCACCAACACGCCGCTCCTTCCTCTCATCATGGAAGACGAACGGGTTCGCGGTCCGGTGTCGGTCGCGGACGAGACTCGCGAGCCGGATCGCTCCGGGCCCGTTCCTGCAGCGTGTTGGTACCATGCCCCCCGTCCGGCGGGTGGCGCGGGTCGTTCGCGCGCCCCGAGGTGCACGGAAGGTCTCCGAGGAGCTCCGAGATGGCCGAAACGAAGTTGGTCGCGTCCGCGCGCGACGAGAGCGGCAAGGGCGTCGCGCGCAAGCTGCGCGCGAACGGTCGCGTGCCCGCGGTCCTCTACGGGCAGGGCGCAGCCCCGAGGCCGATCTCGGTGGACGCTCGTGAGCTGTCGCACCTCCTGCACGCGGGTGGCTCCAACGTGCTCGTCGACCTCGAGGTCGACGGCGAGCAGCACCTCGCGATGCCGCGCGAGATCCAACGCGACCACATCAAGGGTCGGTACTGGCACATCGACTTCTTCGCCGTGAGCCGCACGGAGAAGATCACGGTCAACGTCCCCGTGCGCCTCGTCGGTGAGCCCGCGGGGGTCAAGCTCGGAGGCGTCCTCGAGCATCACCTCTGGGAGGTGGAGGTCGAGTGCCTGCCCACCAACGTTCCCGAGGCGATCGAGCTCGACGTGTCGGCCCTCGAGATCGGCGACTCGCTGCGCGTGAACGACCTCGCCGCGCCCGACGGCGCCGAGATCACCTCGAACCCCGAGGAGTCCATCGTCGCGGTCCAGCAGCCGCAGGCGCGGGTCGA
>DASPIF010000110.1:0-3395 GCA_035629255.1 Actinomycetota bacterium
CGGCGTCCCGGTCTCGATGGCCTACACGCAGGCGCACGAGGGGTCGCTCGGCGTGTTCGGCGTCGCGACGGCGAGCTCGGCCCGCGGCCGTGGCTACGCGACGGCGATCACGGCGACGGCGATCCTCGAGGGTCGCCGCGACGGCGCCGACCTCGCCTGGCTCCAGGCGAGCGAGGCGGGCGTCCCGGTGTACCGGCGCATGGGGTTCGAGGTGGTGTCGACATGGGACGTGTGGGTCCGCCCGACGCGAACGGGCTCGGCAACGCCGTCCTGACCCGGGTCACGCGGAGCCGGCGGGCTCGAACGCCTCGAAGATCGTGATCGGCTCGGCGATCCCTTTCAGTTGGAACGCGCCGACCTGGCGGAACGCGAACCCGTCCGGTTGGACGATACGCGTCACGTCCTCGCCGACGAACACCTGATCGGCGGACGCCTCCGCCGCGATCCGCGCGGCGATGTTCACCGTCCGGCCGAAGTAGTCGCCCTCGTCGTAGATCATCGGACCAGCGTTGACCCCGACGTGCGCCGGCGGGAGCCCGTACGGGCGGACGGTCCTGACGATCTCGAGCGAGGCGCGGACGGCATCGATCGGCTCTCGGAAATGGAAGTGCACGCCGTCCCCGAGCATCTTGACGACCTCCCCGCGGTGGCGCGAGGCAACCTCGTTCACGAGCCGCGCGAGCGTCAGCGACACCTCGGCGGCGGTGGCGTCGCCGGCTTCCTCCGTGAGCGACGTGTATCCCGTGAGGTCGGCGAAGGTGGCGGCGCCGACCCCGCGCGGCGAGCGCGAGCGAACGCCGGCCGCCTCGAGCGCGGCTTCGACGTGGTCGAACTGGTGCTCCGTCATGAAGACCTCGCTGTGACGCCGGAAGAGCCACCCGAGCAGGGTCTCTCCCATGCGACCGGCACGGAGGCCGACCTCGCGGGTCGCCGCCTCGTACGCGTCGTAGTCGCGCATGCCGCGCTGCCGGAACGGCTCCTCGATGACCGCGTGCACGTAGTGCGACTGGTACTGCGCGATGCGGCGCATCCCATCTCCCCAGACACGCGCCATCTGGAGCACCTGTCCTTCGCCGATGCCCGCGCCGAACAGGATGGGCAGCGCCCGGATCGCCTCGAGGTCCTCCTCGCGCACGGGTTCGCCGGGATCGGGACGCGGGAGCCCGAAGGCGATGTAGATGCGCTGCAGCGTCTCGAACGTGATCTCCATGTCCTCGGCGACCTCGTCGAACGTCCGATCGGACCGCGGATGCCGCCGCCCGGTGTCCTCGATGAGGGCGAGCGATGGCAGCTCTCCGCTCGCCAGCGCCGCCGCGATGTCCTCCGCCGGGATCCCCATCTCGTCGAGCGCGGTGACGACGCGGGTGTGCAGGACATCGCGCCGTCCGAACGCGCCGTCAACCGGGCGGATGATCCCGAGGTCGACGAGCTCGCGGACGCGTCCGGCCGGGACGCCGGCGCGCCGCGCGACCTCGTCCTCCGTCAGCGCATCAGGATCCGTCGACGCCAAAGGATCAGACGTAGGAGCTCGGGTCCGCCACGAACGTGTCGTAGCACGGCTGTGAGCAGAAGTAATACGTCGTCCCGTCGTGCTCGGCCGTCGCCGCAGCGTCGTCGGGATCGATCCGCATCCCGCACACCGGGTCGGTCACCATCGCCATCGGAGCCTCCTGGAGGATCTGGGGCGTCGCCGGAGCGCGACGCACGTCGAAGCTGAACATCATCCCGCTCTCGGCGTGCTCGGCGATGTGGCAGTGGGCCATCCACAGGCCGGGGTTCGAGACATCCAGGAGGATGTCGACGGTCTCGCCGGTTCGGACGAGGACCGTGTCCTTCCACACGAGGTTCGTCTCGACGACGCGCGCGCGCGAGAGCACGAGGAAGCGGCCGGCCCCGTGGATGTGGAACGGGTGGTGCATCGGGTGATCCGAGTCCATCTCGTTGACGAGCCGGATCTTGACGCGGTCGCCGACGGTGAACGCCCACGCGATCGCGCCGTTGCGCTTGCCCGTCTTGCGGTCGACGAGGACCCACCGCATGTTCGACGGGTTCGTCGCCCGGTTGACGGCTTCCATCGTGTCTTCCCACTCGATGCTGCCGGCGGCATGCCCTCCTGCGTCGTGAGGGCCACCACCGTGGGCGCCCCGTGCGTCGTGACCGTCGTCCTGGTCGTCCGCGTCGTGACCATCGTGCTGATCGTTCGCGCGGTGGGTTCCCGCCGTCGGCGGCGTCGAGGCTGAGAGCCGCTCGAGGGCCGCCGGCACCATCTCGATCGGCACCAGCTTCATGCCGCACTTCGGGCACCGGCTCGGGTCGGCGCTCACGACCTCCGGGTCCATCGGGCACGCGAACCGCGGCGTGCCGGGATCCGCGTCGTCGTCGGCGTCACGGAGCGCGGCGCGGGCGAGCAGCTTCATCCCGCATTTCGGGCACCGCCCCGGCTCGTCCATCACCACGTCGGGATGCATCGGGCACTCGTAGACGGCGTCCTCGCCCTCGCGGGGCCCCATGTCCATCTCCGCGACGAGCCCGAGGATCTCGTCGGGTTCGCGCTCGAGATCGGCCGCGAGGCGTTCCCGTTCCGCAGCGAGCTCCGGCGCGTGGCGCAGCGTCGCGTACGCCGCCGCCGCGGTGGACGATGGTCCGGCTCCGTCCACGACGGAGATCCATCCGAGCGTGTACACGCGATCCGGCGTCCGGTGCTCGAGCGGGAAGGTGCCGGCCTCGTCGAACAGCACGTCGACGACGGCGCGCTCGGACGGGGCGATCACCACGTCGTCGACGAACGTTTCGTGTTCGTAGCGTCCGCTGTCGCCGCCGACGAGCTTCATCCGCACGCCGGGGATCGAGAGGTCGAACACGCGGGTGTTCGCGGTGTCCGTCAGGAAGAAGCGCACGACCTCACCGCGACGCACGTCGAGGGACCAGTCGGTCTGCGCGTTCACGAACAGGACGTTGCCGAACCGCCCCATGGCCGTGTGGTCGGGATGTGAGCGGTCGTAGGACGCGATCCGGCCGTCCTCGATCAGCAGATCGTCGACCGCCAGGACGACGTCGCGGTCCGCAGGTGGCCAGTACGTTGGGTCGGCGGGCTCGACGACGATGTTCGCGTAGAGCCCCATGTCCTGGGTGTAGTCCTCGCGGAGGTGCGGGTGGTACCAGTACACGCCCTCGTCGGGGAACCGCACGCGATAGGTGAACCGGCCGCCGACCGGGATCGGTATCTGCGTGTCGTGCGGCACGCCGTCGTAGCGGTTCTCGAGACGGAGGCCGTGCCAGTGCACCGTCGTCTCGAGGTCGCCGTCGTTCGCGACGTTGACCACGATCTCCGACCCCTGTCGGACCCGGAGCGTCGGCCCGGGGATCGAGCCGTTGTACGCGAGCATCCGCAGCTC
>DASPIF010000111.1:0-4169 GCA_035629255.1 Actinomycetota bacterium
GGTTCTTCGGGATCGGTGCCGAGCAGGTCAGCGCCGGCGAGCAGGAGATGCTCGAGCGCCTGCGTGACGCGCTCGGGATGGCGTCGGCGACGCCGCCCGGCATCGAATGAGCGAGCCGCGGGTACGCCCGCGCCGCGGCTCCGGGTCGCGAGCGTCCCTGAGCCGTTCGTGGAGCGTATGGAGCGGCGTTGGTCTCATGACATGAACGCGCCGGCTCCGGGGACGCGTCCTATCCGCTCGGCCCTGACGCGCCGGCAATGTGGGCGAGGGTGCCCGCGCGCGGACTCGGACGTCGGAAACAGCGGTGGGGGCCATCGCTTCCACTCCGGGGAGGTGGCTCGACACGACGATGGCGTGGGCGCGGTTGCAGCATCTCGGTGACATCAAGCATTCCGTGTCCCTTCCGATGCCGAAGCGCGAGTCAGGCGCGTCGAAAGAGGTACACCGCAGCCACGATCACGACGACCACCAAGACGATCCACGCGATGCTGCTCATGCTCGATCCCCCTTGGCGGACGGCGACAGGTGCTCGTGGATGCCGAGCCATCGGCCATCGGGCTGCCGCGCCATCACGATCGTCTCGCGCTCTGCGAGATCCTCCTCGCCTCCCCGCGTCCGGATCCTCGTCGCGACGTCGTGCGTCACGACGGCGACGTCGCCCCACGATCGGATCTCGGTCCCGCTCGTCGTGCATGACAGAACCTCGAATCCGTCGTCCTCGACCCACCGGCGCCACAGCCGTCGGTACGCCTCGACCGAGGGCAGCCGTTCGGGCGTGGTGTGGAAGACGAACGAGCAGTCCGGATGGAAGGACGCGAAGTAGTCGTCGAGACGACCCTCCCCGAAGGCCGCGACGAGGCGGTCGACCGCCTCCCGGACGGCCGCCTCGCTCACCCCACCTCCTCGGGTGTCTCGTACCAGGCGACGCGCTCGCCGACGCGCGCGCGCATCCGCCACCGGAGCGACTTCGGCGCGGCCTCCATCGCCGAGGCGAGGGCGGCGATGCGCTCCGCGACGACGGCCGCTCCGGCCCGTTCGAGCGTCGTCTCGGCGAACGTCCGGACGCGGTCGAGGTTGAGCTCGACCGAATGGAAGAACCCCCAATCCTCGGCGAGCGGCGCCGCGAAGCGCTGTGCCTCGATCGTGCCTGCCCCCGAACCGACGGGTAGGTCCAGCAGCAGCGCCGTCGCGTCTGCGAGATCCTTCGGCTCGATCGCCGCGATCTGCAGCTTCGTGAGCAGCAGGTCCGACGGGGCGATCACGAGCTCGTGTCGGTCGAACCCGTCCTCGATCTCGAGGCGGTGGCACATCTGGAACGTGCCGATCAAGACATCGACCGGGTAGCCCTTGGACGACTCGAAGATCATCCGGCGAGCGCCGTGGAGCGCGTTGAAGTGCTTGTCCGGCGTCAAGCCGGATGCCTCGAGGATCCTGGTCGCGGCCGGGCCGCTCTTCGCGGGGACGGCGACGTCGAAGTCCCGGTACCGCCGCATCAGGGGCCCACCCCTCGACGACGGCGCGAGGACGTAGAACGCGAGGCCCCCGAGGAGCCGCATCGCCACGCCCGCATCGGTCGCGGTTCGGATCAACGCCGACGCATCGGTGACCAGCTCCTCGGGGGCGACCTCGCTGCTCGCCGTCACTCGATCGGGATCTCCTTGAACGTCGAATCCAGGTCGAGTCCCTCACGCCGCCGGATCGCGCGGGCGACGAAGTAGATGACGAGCCCCGAAACGAAGATCGCGATGTTCAGCAGGAACATGTTGAACGATCGACTCTCGAGGAACAGGCCACCGCCCTCATGCCTCGGCGTCGCCGACAGGCCCGA
This sequence comes from Actinomycetota bacterium, assembly GCA_035629255.1. GTDB lineage: Bacteria > Actinomycetota > UBA4738 > UBA4738 > HRBIN12 > CALGFI01. The sequence goes on from DASPIF010000111.1 coordinate 1,829, forward strand.
GAGCGGATCGTTCAGGTACGCCCAGGCCATGAACGCGCACGACGCGAGCGACAGCGCCCCGACGATCGACATCACGGGGATCCCGGCGAGTCGCCAACGCACCGGAGACGCCTCGAACACGTCCTTGAGCCGGTACGGCATCACGATCGCCGCGATCGACGTCACCCCGAACGACAGGATGAAGCCGAAGATCCCGACGAGCGTCTTGAACGGTGAGTCCGGTCGCGTGTAGAGCCAGAGCGCCGCGATCGACCCGATCCCCATCACGATCAGCGCGTTGACGGGGGTGTGTGTCCGCTCGTTCACGCGGCCGAGCCACGCCGGGCCGACGCCGTCGATCCCGTACGCGAGCAGGTTCCGCGACGCGTTGTTGATCTGGCCGGGGAGCCACGTGTACGACCAGAAGATGAACCCGACGGAGACGATCAGCGCGATGACCAGGTTGCCGCTCGCGTAGGCGACGACCTCCGTATACGTCGGTGCGGTCGCGAACCCGAGGCTCGCCCCGTTGTCCCACGACGCCGCGCCGATCCACTCGAGCCCGGCCGTCCGGTCGAGGACCCAGACCGTCAGCATCGCCACCGCGACGGACACGACGGCGGAGAACGGCATCGACCACAGCTGCACCGACCCCGCACGCTTGACCTCGCCACCGATGTACGCCGACGACTGGTTGAACACGAGCTCCAGGTAGATCCACGTCATCGGGATCAGCGTCCAGTACAGGCTGAAGGGCGCGGTCGCGAACCCGCCCTCCTGCGCCGCGCCGAGGACGTTGGCGAACGCGTTCGGACCGGCCACGTCGGACAGGCTCTCGTTGAACCCGTCCACGAACCCGCCCTGGCTCATGAACGCCAGGACGCCGATCGTGAGGAGCGCGCCGATCATCGCGACCACGAACAGCACGTTCTGCACGCGGAAGTACTGGTTCAGCCCGGCCGCGAAGATCGCGACGAGCACGATGATCAGCAGGGTCCCGGCGATGAACGCGCCGGTCGGCGTCGAGAGCGTGTCGCCGAAGTCGATCAGGCCCTGGTTGCCGGTGAGGACGCCGAGGCTCCGGAACAACGGCGTGAGGCCGTAGTAGGCGAAGAAGGCCGAGGGGACGCCGCCGTAGAGGATCCACCACACGGTCTGGTTCCAGTTCGACATCATGCCGAGCGCCGGCCCGAGCGTGCGGCTGACGTACACGTAGTCGCCACCCGACCTCGGCATCGCCGCGGAGAACATCGCGAACACCATCGACGTCGGCAGCACGACGAGCAGGCAGATCAGGAACGCGAGCTGCACGTTGCCACCCGGATAGAACGCCGGGATCAGGAGCAACGCGAACAGCGTCATCAACCCGATCGAGACGAAGTTGATGTTGTAGATCAGGACGCTCCACGGACTGCCCTCCCGGACCAATCCGGTGGACCGCCGCGCGTACATCCCGGGTGCGGTCGAGCGCTCGACCCCCATCCCGTGCCCCCCTCTCGTGGTCGGTCGGGGGAAGTGGAGCATCCCTGCGCCCGGCGCGCCAGTTCCCGGCGGACGGAACCTCGGCCGGTGCTAGCATCCGCCGCCCGGCGCGGAGGCCCGATGCGGATCGAGCGGATCGTCGACCTGTCGATCGTCGTCGACGACGCCACGCCGGTGTTCCCGGGGGACCCCCGCCCGATCCTGCGACCGGCCACCCGCATCGAGACCGAGGGCTTCAACGTGCTGTCGCTGTCGCTCGGATCCCACTCCGGCACGCACGTCGATGCGCCGTCCCACGTCGTCCCCGACGGCGCCGTCCTCGAGGACCTCGAGCTCTCGCGCTTCGCGGGCCCGGGCGTGGTTGCCGACGTCACGGGCGCGGCGCCGCGCAGCTCGATCGGGTGGAGCGACCTCGCGCCCGTCGCGGAGCGGCTGCGGCCCGGCGCCATCCTCCTGCTGCGGACGGGGTGGTCGGAGCGCTATCTACGGAGCGATCACTACGTCGATCACCCGTTCCTCGAGCCCGACGCCGCGGAGCGCGTGCTCGGGCGAGGCGTCCGGACGATCGGGATCGACGCGCTCAACCCCGACCCGACGCTCGTGAACGGGGACGGGCGCCTGCCGGTCCACGATCTCGTGCTGGGCGCCGGCGGCGTGCTCGCCGAGAACCTCACGAACCTCTCCGCGATCGACGGCGAGCCGATCGTGTGTCTGTTCCCGATCCGGCTCGGCGGTGGAGCTGACGGCGCGCCGTGCCGCGCCGTCGCGCTCGACGTCGGGATCTAGCCCGTCACGAACTTGTGCGACTTCACCTTGTCCCGGTCGAGCGACACGATCACGCCCTGGAGCGCGCCCTCCATGTAGACCGATCCGGGGTTGC
>DASPIF010000112.1:0-13205 GCA_035629255.1 Actinomycetota bacterium
GACGGTGACGTCGTCGCCGAGCAGGGCGCGGGAGGCCAGCTCGGCGATCGTCCCGGACGCCGGCGAGGTGGTGGCGTGCGCGTGGATCCGGCGTCCGGCGGCGCGCCCGGCCGCCCACGCGTCCGAGGTCGCGCCGACGTCGAAGCCGGTGCCGATCTCGGCGCCGAACGCCACCGAGGTCGTCGCCGTCCCCTCGCGCGCGGCGATCCCCGACGGACCTCGCCTCCCGGGTCCGGGAGGAACGAACACCGTCCGGACCCCGGCGTCCGCGTGCGCCTGGAGCGCGGCGTCGACGCGCGCGTCGTCGGTTGCGACGTCGGCCCAGTCGACGACGGTCGTGACGCCGGCCTCGATGGCGCCGAGGAGCGCGATCAGGGTCGCGGCGTAGACGTCGTCGGGCGTGTACGCCTGGGCCGCGCGGTCGATGTCGACGTCCGCGGCGTTGCGGAACAGCGACCGCCACGCGTGCCGGTGGGCGTCGACGAACCCCGGCATCACGATCGTGTCGGCCGCCTCGATCACCTCGGCGTCGCGCGCACGCAGACCGGGCCCGATCTCGGCGATCCGGTCGTCCTCTAGCAGGATGTCGGCTTCGGGATGGTTCGGCGTCTTCGTGCCGAGCGTGAGGACGCAGCCGCCGCGCAACAGCGTCCGGGTCACCGGCTCGTCCCGGCGTCCACGGACTTGAAGACCGTCTCGTAGATCCGCTCGACCGAGGGGAGCGCGAGATCCTCGAGCGACGCCGCCGCGGGCAACGGGATGTGCGGCGTCGTGATCCGGACGCTCGGCCCGTCGAGGTGCCAGAAGGCCTCGTCCGCGACGATCGAGACGAGCTCGGCGCCCCACCCGCACAGGCGCGGGTTCTCCTCGACGGTGAAGAACCGGCTCGTCTTCTCGACCGACGCGAGGAGCGTGCGCGTGTCGAGCGGAACCAGCGACCGCACGTCGATCACCTCGGCCGAGATGCCGTCCTGGGCGAGACGCTCCGCCGCCTCGAGCGCGCGCGGCACCATCAGCGCGAGCGCCGCGATCGTGACGTCGCTTCCTTCCCGGACGACGGCGGCCGTGCCGAGCTCGTCGACGAGCTCGCCGTCGGGGACCTCGCCCTTCGTGCCCATCAGGCCCTTGTGCTCGAAGAACACGACGGGGTCGGGGTCGCGGATCGACGCGGCCATCAACGCGACCATGTCTCGCGGGGTCGAGGGCGCGACGACCTTGAGGCCGGGGATCATCATCGCCCAGTTCTCGACGCTCTGGCTGTGCTGCGCGCCGAACCGCACGCCGCCGCCGTTGGCCGTGCGGATCACGAGCGGGAACGAGACCTGGCCGTCCGTCATGTACCGGCTCTTCGCGATCTCGTTGGCGACCAGGTCCCAGCAGACCGCGAGGAAGTCGGAGAACATGATCTCGGCGATCACCGGGATCCCGGTCATCGCCGCCCCCATCGCCGCGCCGAGGATCGCCTGCTCGGAGATCGGCGTGTCGCGGATCCTGTCCGGGCCGAACTCGTCGAGTAGCCCGACGGTCGTCTTGAAGACCCCGCCCGCCGCGGCGATGTCCTCGCCGAGCATCACGAGCGTCGGGTCGCGCCGCATCTCCTGCGCGATGCCGTAGGCGACCGCCTCGCGGTACGTCAGTTCCGCCATCGCGAGCCCCCATCCGCATAGACCTGCGTGAACAGCGCGTCCTCGCCGGGCTCGGCGCCCATCATCGCGACGTGCGTGGCCGAATCGATGCCCTCGGCGACCTCTTCCTGGATCGCCTCGAGGCGCTCCTCCTCGACGCCGACCGAGACCAGCCGCGCGTGGTACATCGGCACGGGGTCGCGGTCCGCCCAGGCGGCGACCTCCTCGGCGGGCCGGTACTTCCCCGGGTCGGCGCGGGAATGGCCGCCCGAGCGGTACGTGACCGCCTCGATCAGCGACGGGCCGCCACCGGTGCGCGCCTTGTGGACCGCGTCGCGCGCCGCGAGGTGCACCGCGTCGGGGTCGTTCCCGTCGACCACGATCTGCGGGAGGCCGTACGCCGGCGCTCGACCGGCCGCCGGCGGATCGACGGCCGTGACGGCGTCGATCGGCGTGTACTCCATGTAGAGGTTGTTCTCGCAGACGAACACGGTCGGCAGGTTCCACACGACCGCGAAGTTCAGCGCCTCGTGGAACGCGCCGATGTTCGTGGTCCCGTCGCCGAAGAACGCGACCGCGATCCGGTCGGTCCCGCGCATCTGCGCGGACCACGCGGCGCCGTTCGCGATGCACAGGTGCGAGCCGATGATCGCGTACGAGCCCATCATGCCCTTCTCGACGTCGGTCAGGTGCATCGACCCGCCTTTGCCGCCGAGCACGCCGTTCCCGCGGCCGAGCAGCTCCGCCATCGCCGCGCCCGGATCCATGCCGCGGGCCAGCGCGTGCGCGTGGCCCCGGTACGTCGCGAACGAGTAGTCGCCCGGCTCCAGCGCGGCGCCGAACCCCGTCGCGACCGCCTCCATCCCGAGCGAGAGGTGCGTCGTCCCCTTCACGAGGTTCTGGAGGAACAGGTCGTGCGCCCGCTTGCTGAACGCGCGGATCGCGTTGAGCGTGCGGTACATCTCGATCCGGACGTCGAGCTCGATCGGCGCCTCCGCCAGCGAGTCGTCGAGCGGCGCGGGCAGCCGCGGCGGCCGGAGCGCGTAGTCGTACCGGGGATCGGTGGTCTCAGTAGGCATTGGCGACCATGAGCTCCTCGCAAGGGAACAGCGTGATGACCTTGCAGCCGTCGGCGGTGACGACGACCTCCTCCTCGATCCGCGCGGCCGAGCGACCGTCCTTCGCCGGCGCGTACGTCTCGAGGGCGAACAGCATGCCCTCCTGGATCTCCACCGGCGTCTCGAGCGAGTTCAGCCGGCTGATGATCGGCCGCTCGTGCAGCCCGACGCCGACGCCGTGTCCGAACTGGAGGCCGAACGCGTCCATCTCGTCCGCGAACCCGAACTCCTCGGCGCGCGGCCACACCTTCGCGATCTGGTCGGTCGAGGCGCCGGGTCGCACGAGGTCGATCGCGGCGTCCATCCACTCGCGCGACTGCGCGAACGCGTCGCGCTGCGCCTGCGTCGCGCGGCCGACGACGAACGTGCGGTAGTAGCAGGTCCGGTAGCCGTTGAAGACGTGGATGATGTCGAAGTACGCCTGGTCGCCGGGGCGGATCAGCCGGTCGGTGAACACGTGCGGGTGCGGGCTGCAGCGTTCGCCCGCGATCGAGTTGATCGCCTCGACGAACTCGGAGCCCATCTCGAACAGCCGCTTGTGGGCGAGCGCGACGACGTCGGACTCGCGGACGCCCGGTTTCAGGAACTCGTAGATGTCCTGGTAGACGCCGTCGACCATCGCGCAGGCCTGCGTGAGCAGCACGATCTCGTCGGGGTTCTTGATCTCGCGGGCGCGCATCATCGCCTGCTGCCCGTCGACGACGTCGAGACCGCCGGCCTGCAGCGCGAGGAACACCGCCGTCTCCGCGAGATCTACGCCGAGCTTCTCGCCGCCGACGCCGTCCTCGTCGAGCGCCGCTTTGATCTCGCGCACCGCGCGGTCGTGCAGGCCGGTCTCGGGGCCGATCGCACCCTGCAGCCCGGTGTTGCCGCCGATCGAGTTCTCGGTGTCGTACATCTGCGGGAGCTGGAGCCGGTGCGCCTTCGCCGCCGAGCCGAAGTCCCAGATCCGAGGGCGCCCCGTGCGAGTGACGAGCGCCCACCGCTCGCCCTTGTTGAACGCCCAATAGCCGATCTGGGTGGAGGTCGCGTAGCGGATGTTCGACGTCTCGAACAACAGGACCGCGCCGAGGTCGAATTCCTCGAGCATCTTCCGGACGCGGTCGAGCCGGTACGTCCGCAGGCGTTCGAAGTCGACGCGGTTCTCCCAGTCGACACCCATCACGCCCGGCGCCGGGCTCGTCGCGACGGGGAACTCGTCCATGTCAGCTCCTCGGGTCGGTGGTGGTCGGGTCGCGGGACTCGGCGTCGCGCGCGAGCGCCTCGTCGAGGTACGTCCAGTCGCGTGCGAAGCGGTAGGAGTGCCGGCCGGGCGGTTGCGGCGCCTGGGTCTCGAGCCACCGGACGCGCCCCTGCCCGACGTTGCGGAACGCGTGCACGCATCCCACGCCGGCCCACGCGAGGTCGCCCGGCTTCAGGTGGTACGTCGCGTCGTCGAAGTCGCCCTCGACCTCGCCCTCGAGGATGAGGTAGGTCTCCTCGAGCGGGTGGTCGTGCGCGCCGGCGAACCCGCCCCGCTCGTACTGGACCATGAACATCGTCGACAGGTCGGCGCCGAGGTCCGAGTCGACCATCATCTTCACGCTGATCCCGCTGTAGACGAGGAGCGCCGTGCGCATGCTCGCGCTCAGCGCGAGCCGATCCTGCGTCTGCATCGCCGGGTCCATGTTCTCCGGGTCGATGTGGCCGAACGAACGGGTGCGCGGGTCGCGGACGTCGAACCGTCGCGGTGCGCTCGTCGGGATCGGCGTCGGGAACCGCGTGTCGTAGCCGAAGCGCTCGCGGGGGAGCGGCGCCTTCATCTCGGCGAACTCCACCACCGCGTCCGAGCCGTTGCGCAGCGCGTGGGTCACGCCGACGGGCAGCAGCCCGTAGTCGCCGGCGACGAGCTCGACGGAGCCCTCGGAGGTGTCGACCGTCAGCGAGCCCTCGACGACGAACAGCGATTCCTCGAAGGAGTGCACGTGGGTGTCGACGCGGCCGCCGGGTTCGAGCCGCGCGACGCGGAACCCCGTCTGGACGGCGCCCGCGGCCTCGTCGACGGCGGTGTCACCGGCGTAGCCCTTGCTCCGGCCCTCGAACTCGACGGGGGTCGCGAAGATCATGTCGTCGCGCGTGCGCACGATGTGTGTCACGGGCGCTCCCCTCCTCGGAGGTGGACGGCGATCGCGCTGAGATCGTCGTCGCCGAACCCGTGGGCGATCGCGTCGCGCACGACCTCGAGCGCCGTCTCGGCCTGCCGCATCGGGACGCCGACGCGGTGCGCGAGCGCGGTGATCAGCTCGAGGTCCTTGGCGACCAGGTCGAGGCTGAACGCGACCGTCGCGTCCTCGGGACGCTCGTACGCCTCGCGCTTGTACTGGACGAACGGCGCGCCGGCGGCGCCGCTCGCGAACACCTCGTACGCGGTCGCGCGGTCGACGCCCGCGCGCTCGGCGAGCACGAGCGCCTCGGACAGCGCGACGTTCAGCCCGTGGACGAGGTTGTTGACCGCGAGCTTCGTCGCGGCGCCCGTGCCGCGTCCACCGACGTGGATCACGCGCGAGGCGAGCGCGTCGAGCACGGGCCGGACGCGCTCGAGCGTCCCCTCGTCGCCGCCGACCATGATCGTCAGCGCGCCGGCCTCGACCGTGCTCACGCTCCCGGAGACGGGGCCGTCGAGGAACCCTGCCCCCGTCGCGTCGACCGCGGCGCCGATGGTCTCCGTCGTCCGCGGATCGATCGTGCTGGTGTCGACCACCACGGTCCGCGATCCGGCTCCCTCGACGACGCCCTCGGGCCCGAGGTACACCCGCTCGACGGCGGCATCGTCCGCCAGGCTCGTCAGGACGACGTCCGTCTTCGAGGTCGCCTCGGCCGCGCTCGAGGCCACGGTCGCGCCGATCGCCTCGGAGACCCGCTCGGCCTTCGCGGGGTCGCGGTTCCACACCAGCGTCTCGAAGCCCGCGCGACGGATCGTCGCGGCCATCGCGCCGCCCATCCGACCCGTCCCGACGACGGCCACGGTCCTCGTCTCGTCCCCCACCGTTCAGCGACACTACACAGGTGGGTCCGCCTTGGCTAGCCGGGGATCCGTGCCTGGCGAGTGGCGTCGTTCAGCGCGACTGCACGCCCATCGGCGTTTCCGGGTAGTGTCGCGGCGTTCATCGCGAGCGGGGGAGCGAACGGCATGTCCGACGGCGTCGTCGTGGTGGTGGGGGGCACGGGCGGGCTCGGACGCGAGATCGCCGCGCACTACGTCGCGGCCGGCTCGGACGTCGTCGTCACGGGCCGCGACCCGGAGCGCGCGAGCGCCGTGGCCGCCGAGCTCGGACCGTCGGCGCGCGGCGTCGGGTTCGACCTCGCGAGACCCGAGACGATCGCCGGCGCGCTCGCCGACATCGGTCCGGTCTCGCGGCTCGTGATCGGCGCGATCGCTCGCGACAACAACGCCGTCCGCGAGTACGACGTCCCCCGCGCGACCGACCTCACCGTGATGAAGCTCGTCGGCTATCCCGAGACGATCCACGTGCTCGCCGACCGGCTGGGAGAGGACTCCTCCGTCGTGCTGTTCGGCGGCCGCGCTAAGGACCGCCCGTACCCCGGTTCCACGACGGTGACGACGATCAACGGCGGCATCTCCACGATGATCGTCACGCTCGCGCTCGAGCTCGCGCCGGTCCGGTTCAACGCGATCCATCCCGGCATCGTGGGGGACAGCCCGTTCTGGGCGGGCAAGCCGCTCGACCACGTGCTGGCGCGGACGCCGACGAAACGCCTCGTCACGATGGCCGATGTCGTCGACGCGACGGTGTTCCTGCTCGAGAATCGCGCGGTGAACGGCGTCAACCTCTACGTCGACGCCGGCTGGATGCTGATGTGAGACGCGACGTCGCCGTCTCGGGCGAGCCGGAACCTCTCGACGAGATCGGGGACCGCCTTCGCGAGGAGCGCGTCCGCGCGGGCATCAGCCAGCGCGAGCTCGCGCGCCGGCTCGGACTGTCGCCGAGCCTGATCTCGCAGCTGGAGAGCGGACAGTCGAGGCCGTCGGTCGCGACGCTGTACGCGATCGTGACCGAGCTCGGCGTCACGCTCGACCAGGTGATCCGCGGTCCGGACCGCGCGGACGCGGCCGCGGACGTCGCCGCCTCGAGCGACGGGTCGCCGGTCGTGCGTCCCGCCGACCGTGTCGCGATCGACCTCGACTCGGGGGTGCGGTGGGAGGAGCTCGCGGCGCACCGCGAGGAGGGCGTGGACTTCCTCGAGGCGATCTATGAGGTCGGCGGCTCCTCCACGCCGGACCGCTCGCTGATGCGGCACCACGGCCGGGAGTACGGCTACATCGTGAGCGGCACCCTCGACATCCAGATCGGGTTCGAGCGGCACCGCCTCGAACCCGGCGACTCGATCGCGTTCGACTCGACGGTCCCGCACCGCCTGTTCAACGAGGGCGACGACCCCGTGCACGCGATCTGGTTCGTCGTCGGCCGCCAGGACGACAACCACGGCTGAGCCCCGCCGGTAGCATCCGCGGATGGCCGCCGAGCAGGAGGTGCCGCCCCCGAGCGAGCGCACACGCGTCCGTCGTCATCCCGAACGCGGTGTGTACGACCGCGCGACCGTCGACGCGATCTTGGACGAGGCGCTCTACTGCCACGTCGCGTGGGCGACGCCCGAGGGGTCGCCGCGCGTGATCCCGACGATCCACGTGCGCGACGGCGACCTCGTGTACATCCATGGCTCGCAGGCGTCGCGGACGTTGCGCGGGCTCCGGACCGGCGTCGAGTGCTGCCTCGCCGTCACGCTCCTCGACGGCCTCGTCCTCGCGCGCTCGACACCGATGCACTCGATGAACTACCGATCGGTGATCGTCTACGGCGTCGCTCGCGAGGTCACGGATCCGGGCGAGATGGACCGCGCGCAGCGGCTCCTCGTCGAGCACGTCGTGCCCGGGCGGACGGCCGAGGTTCGGATGCCGTCCGACAAGGAGCTCAAGGAGACGGCGATCCTCGCGATCGCGCTCGACGACGCCTCGGCGAAGGTCCGCACCGGCGGGCCGAAGGATCCCGAGGAGGATCTGGACCTCCCGGTCTGGGCCGGCGTGATCCCGGTGCGCCTGGTGGCGGACGAGCCGGAGCCCTCGCCCGACCTGCGGGAAGGGATCGACCCGCCCCCCTACGTCACGGGTTACGAGCGCTGAGCGTTCGCGACGCCTGAGCGATCCGCGTTCGCGCACCGCGGCGCCTGCTCAAGGATCCGGGCGCGGAGGTCGACAACCTTCCCATGCGTCGACCCACCTCCCGGTGGGCGCGCCGTGGAAGGTCGCTTGCCGTCGCTGTCCTCGTCGTGTCCGCCGTCGCCGTGCTTCCGATCCCTGCCGTGGGTGCGCCTCGCGCGCCGCGCTTCGGGCCCCTGATCGAGGACTACGAGGGGTACACCGCTCCCGAGCGGTGCCGCCCGGGAGCCAAGCCCGGCGTCGACGCGTTCGCCAGGCTTCTCGAGGAGGCGTATCCGGATACGCCGTGGATCGGCCTCGGCCGCGCGTGCTCCGGGACGCCGACGTCGGACCACCAGGAAGGTCGCGCGCTCGACTGGGGCCGCGACGCCAGGGATGCGTCCGACCGGCGTTCGGTCGAGGATCTGTTCGCGTGGCTGTTCGCGGAGGACCGTTTCGGCAACACCGACGCCCTGGCCCGCCGCCTCGGCATCTCGTACATCATCTGGAACAAGCGGATGTGGGGAGCATGGGACGGCGGCTGGGAGGTCTACTGCGTGAAGAAGCCGTCCGGCTGTCGCGATCCCGAGTCGCGCGCGATCGTGAACCCGCACACCGACCACGTGCACATCAGCTTCGGGTGGGACGGCGCGCGGATGGCGACGACGTTCTGGAACCCCGAGGACTCGTTCGAGTCCCGAGCGGCCTGAACCGGCTCAGCCGGCCGAGACGAACGCCTCCAGCTCGGCACGATCCGCGAGGCTCGACCGCGCGCCGACCCCGCGCGTCGCGAGCGCACCCGCCCCCGCCGCGAGTCGCACCGCGTCCTCCAGTGCCCGGCCGTCCGCGAGCGCCCACGCGATCGTCGCGCTGAACGCGTCGCCGGCGCCCGTCGTGTCGAGCGCCTCGACCGGGAACGGCGGTTGACGGACGGCCTCGGTCCCGCGCCGACGGAGCTCGGCGCCGCGGGCGCCGAGCGTGACCACGACGGCGTCGACCCCCGCCTCGAGCAGATCGCCCTCCTCGGCGAGCACCTGCGCCTCGGTCTCGTTCGGCGTCACCACGGCGCACCGGGCCAGGATCTCGGCGGCGATCGGATGTGCGGGCGCGGGGTTGAGCACGAGGCGCCACCCGCGTCCCTCGGAGTGCCGCGCGGCGGCGGCCACCGCCTCGTCCGGGATCTCGAGGTTCGTGAGGACGACCGCCTCGGCCTCCTCGATCCGCGCGAGCGCGCGCTCGACGTCGTCCGCCGTGATCCCGCCGTTGGCGCCGGACGCGACCGCGATCGAGTTCTCGCCCGCCTCGTCGAGCCAGATGTGCGCGACCCCGGTCGGCAGGTCGGACGTCGCGAGGAGCGTGCAGTCCACGCCGGAGGCCTCGAGGTCCTCGCGCGTCCAGCGACCGAGCTCGTCATCGCCCACCGCGCCGACGAACCACGTCCGCGCGCCGAGCCGAGCCGCCGCGGCCGCCTGGTTCGCGCCCTTCCCGCCGGGCGCCCTCGAGGAGGTCGCGCCGATCACCGTCTCGCCGGGCGCGGGGAGGTGCGTCATCCGCATGATCAGGTCGACGTTGGCCGAGCCGACCACGACGATGTTCGTGCTCACGCTCGCGCTCCGGGCATGCGGCGAGTTTCCCGAACCGCGCCTCGCGAGGTCAAACGCCCCGTTTGGCCGGCCCGCTCGGGAGGGAACGGCTCCCCCGTGGACGAGGTCCGGGTCGAGAGCTGGCGTGACCTGCACGAGGTCCTCGCCGAGGGCTCGTGGGACGAGACGCTCGGACGTCGCCGGTCACGGTTCGCGTTCCGCGGGGGGAGCGACGCGCGCGCCGATCTGCGGACGAGCCTGATGCGGATCGGCGGCGAGTACGTGCGCGTCGAGCGCAACCTGCTCCGGAACTTCCGCAAGTACGGCGAGCCGTACGCGGGGCGCCGCGACTCGCCGTGGAACTGGCTCTCGCTCGCCCAACATCACGGGCTGCCGACGCGGCTGCTCGACTGGAGCTACTCGCCGCTGATCGCCGCGCACTTCGCGACCGCGAACACCGACGCGTACGACCGCGACGGCGTCGTGTGGTGTGTCAACTTCCTCGAGGCGCACGCGCATCTCCCCGACCGGCTGCGCAAGCTGATCGAAGGCGAGGGGTCGGAGGTCGTCACCGTCGAGATGCTCGACGACGCCACCGACGGGCTCGACGGGTTCGAGGACCTCGCCGACGAGCCGTTCGTCGTGTTCTTCGAGCCGCCGTCGTTCGACGAGCGGATCCTCGGTCAGTGGGCGCTGTTCGCGGTGATGTCGGATCCGACGGTGTCGCTCGACCGGTGGCTGGAAGCGCATCCCGACGTGACGGCGCGGCGGGTCGTGATCCCCGCCGAGCTCAAGTGGGAGGTCCGCGACCGGCTCGACATGGACGGCATCAACGAGCGGACGCTGTTCCCCGGCCTCGACGGCCTGAGTCGGTGGCTCGCGCGGTACTACGCCGCCCGCGACGATGACGGTGCGCCCGTCCCGCGGCCCGAGGATGAGCACCGATGAGCCAGCGAGAAGACCAGGAGCTCCTCGGGCGGGACGAACGGCCGGACGACGAGGAGCACCTCCACCGGATCGCCCGCGAGTTCCAGGTCGGGTTCGACGCGGTCGAGCGGATCGGCCTGCCCGCGGTCTCGATCTTCGGTTCCGCGCGGCTGGGACCGGGCGATCGGTGGTACGACGCCGCGATCGAGACCGGCCGCGCGTTCGTGCGGCACGGGTTCGCCGTCGTGACCGGCGGCGGCCCGGGGATCATGGAGGCGGCGAACCTCGGGGCGAACGAGGCCGGCGGGACGAGCGTCGGGTTCGGGATCGTCCTGCCCCACGAGCAGTCGATGAACGAGCACTGCGACATCGCCGTCGAGTTCGACCACTTCTACGCGCGCAAGGTGATGTTCGTGAAGGCCGCCGAGGGGTTCGTCGTGTTCCCCGGCGGCTTCGGGACGCTGGACGAGCTGTTCGAGGCGCTGACCCTGATCCAGACCGAGAAGGTCGTGCACTTCCCGGTCGTCCTGTTCGGGCGCGTCTTCTGGGAGCCGCTGCTCGACTGGGTCCACCGGACGCTCGAGCACGAGGGGATGATCTCGCCCGACGACCTCGAGCTCGTCTCGGTCACCGAGGACGCGGATGAGGCGGCGCGGCTCGTCGTCGACTGCTTCCAGAAGCAGTGCGCGCACACGCCCGCCGAGCCGGACAAGGCGGACGCGCAGTAGCCCCTCCCGCGGGGTGACCGAGGTCACTTCCGGCTCGTGCGAGCGGTCACGGCACGCCCCTGCCATCGCCCCGCCCCCTCGCCTTGTGCGGGACCAGACCATGCGAGACACCCCCGCGCGCATGCCGCGCGCGAGCGTGACGACCGAGCTCGTCACCGTGCTCTTCACCGACATCGTCTCGTCCACCGAGATCGCGAGCGGGGTGGGCGACAAGCGGTGGCGAGCCCTCGTCGCTGCGCACCACGGGCTCGTCCGTCGGTCGCTCAAGCGCTACCACGGCCGTGTGCTCGACACGGCGGGTGACGGGTTCTTCGCCTCGTTCGCCCGGCCCGCCGACGCGATCCGCCGTGCGGTCGAGGTGGCCGAGGGGGTCCGTCAGTTCGGCCTCGAGATCCGGGCGGGGCTCCACCTCGGCGAGGCCGAGATCATGGGCGGCAAGGTCGGCGGTCACGCCGTGAACACGGGCGCGCGGATCATGGGGCTCGGCACGGCCGGCGAGGTCCTCTCGAGCACCGTGCGCGATTCGGTCGCCGGCAAGGGCATCGGGTTCGCGGACCACGGCGTCCATCAGCTCAAGGGCATCGGGGGCGAGCATCACGTCTCCGTCGTCACGACGCTCGACGACCGGACGCTCGAGCCGCCGCTCGACCCGAGCGAGACGCTCCGGCGCCGCCAGCTCCCCCCGCCCGTCCCACGGTCGCGACCTCGACGGGTGTCCCTGTACGGGTGGTGGACCGAGGTCGCGGGCCCGGCGGACACCGGGGTCTTCTCACCGAAGGACGAGCCGATCGACGTCCCCGAGGGCCGGTTCACGCTCGACATCTCGCCCGGCGAGGCCGGCCCTGCGAACGAGGGGAAGGCGGACGAGCGATGGATCGGTGAGTGGGTCATCGAGTCCGGCGATCGGACGTTCCGCGAGCATTTCGTCGGCGTGTACGACGAGATGTCGGGGCTGCTCTCGGGCAAGGCCAACCGCGTGATCCTCGTCCGCAGCTACGAGGGTGACACCTTGATCCTGTCGGACACGTCGCCCGAGCGCCCGTGTCAGGCGTTCCGCGATCTCGCGTCCTACAAGGCGTGGCAGCGCGTCGGCTAGCGGCGTTCGAAGAGTTCGCTGGCCGGGTCGAAGAAGCCGCCTGCGGGACGCGCGTGCGCGTGCCAGTGGTCGGGGATCCGCCGGCGCTCGCCGTCCACGTAGTAGCCGTCGGGGTAGCGCGCGCTCGCGATGTCCTCGAGCCGCGCGAGGAGGCGTGACTCCACGTCGGCGTCGGGAAGACCGTGCGACCGCCACACGATCATCGGCGTCCGGCACACCAGGCAGTCGGTGACCCAGCACTCCTCGTCCTCGAAGTGCCACGGCGTCACCCGTTCGGCGCGACAGAGCATGCAGTCGTCCACGTCAGGCCCTCGCCGTGAGCTCGATTCGATCGCCGACCTCGACGCCGTGCTCGTCGAAGAACCCGCGGTTGACCTCGAGCGCGCCGACGAACGGCTCGTCGGGTCCGTAGCTCGGGCAGGGATCCTCCTCGCACGGCGTCATGTCGTAGATCGCGAGGATCCTCCCCCGTTCATCCCAGAACGCGATCGACAACGGGATCAGCGTGTCCTTCATCCAGAACGTGGTCTCGACGGGCTCCTCCCAGACGAACGCCATCCCCGAGCGCGCGCCGAGCGACGTCCGCCCCATCAGTCCCTCCGCCCGTTCCGCATCTCCGTCGGCGACCTCGACCCGTACGTGCACTTCGCCGCCCCCGGTCATGATCGTGAGATGGTTCCGACCCTCCCGCGGCGAGGAGCCCGTGCCGCACGCGGTCGCCACGACCACGACGGCAACGGTCACGATGAGCTGCGGGATCCTCACGCGATCTGACCCTCGGGACGCTCGGTATCATTGGCGCTCCGCCGGAGTAGCTCAGTGGCAGAGCACCTCCATGGTAAGGAGGGGGTCAGGGGTTCAAATCCCCTCTCCGGCTCGACCGCCACACGGCGGCGACACCGCCCTCGAGCAGGGCGGGTACAAGGGGTCGAGC
>DASPIF010000113.1:0-5353 GCA_035629255.1 Actinomycetota bacterium
GCTCGAGGTCGTCGGGGACGAACACGTAGCACGGCATGCCGGCCTTCGCCGCGTGCGCGGCGGTCGCGTTGGCGAGGTTCCCGGTCGAAGCGCACGAGATCGCCTCGAACCCGAACGCCCGCGCCATCGTCGTCGCGACGCTCACGACGCGGTCCTTGAACGAGTTCGAGGGGTTGCCGCTGTCGTCCTTGATCCACAGCGTCTCGAGGCCGAGCCGCTGGGCGAGCCGGTCGGCTCGACGGAGCGGCGTGAAACCGGCGCCGAGATCGACGCGGTCGATCCCGGGGCCGCCCGGGAGCAGTGTCTCGTAGCGCCAGAGCGAGGGCGGCCCCGTCTCGGCGGCCTTGCGGACGTCGACGCCGTCGACCGAGCTCAGGTCGTACGCAGGCTCGAGCGGCCCGAAACACTCCTCGCAGATCGTGAGCGGCTCCACGGGGTAGCGCGCGTGGCACTCCCGGCACTCGAGCGCGAGCGGCGAGGTGATCGTCAGCATTGGGGCGAGCAGCCTACCTGCGCCGTGTGCCCGTTGAACAGCGGTTCAGCGGGTGCCGAGCGTCACGCCGCATCCGTGACGGCCTCCACGGTGTGCATCGGGGGAGGCCAGCAACATGCCGCCAGCGAGTCACCCCCGGATGCGCCGTTCGGGCGGCCCGCATAGAGTCCGAGCACGGACGGGGAGGGATCGTGCCCGAACGCAGACGCACCGCGGGGTGGCTCGGCGCGCTCGGCGCGGGGGCCGCGATCGGCGCCGTCGAGGCTGTGCTGGCCGTCGCGTTCGCAGCGCTCGCGTTCAACGGGCTCGTCGGGGACTACATCGCCCACGGCATCGCGCTGTACCTCGGCGGGGCGGTCGCGCTGCTCGCCGCGATGGCGCTGCTCGCGGGCGGACGCGGGATCGTGGGGACGCCTCAGGCGGCGCCGGCCGCCGTCGTCGGGCTCGTCGCGATGGTCACGTCGCTCGACGCGTACGGGGGGCCCGAGCGCAGCTTCCTCACGGTCGTCCTCGCGACGGCGGTCGTGACGGTCGTCGCGGGCGTGATCCTCGTCGTGCTCGGCTTCCGCGGACGGGCGAACGTGTTGCGGTTCATCCCGACGCCGATCGTCGGTGGGTTCGTCGCGGCGACGGGCTGGCTCCTCGTCCGCGGCGGGATCGCCGTCTCGGTCGGCGAGTCACCGTTCCTGTTCTCCCTGTCCGCCCTCACCGAACGCGACGCGCTGCTGAAGTGGGTGCCAACCCTGGTCTTCGGCGTGATCGTCCTCACCGCGTACCGCATCACGAGGCGCGCGTTCGCGATCCCGATCGCGCTCGCGCTCGGGTTCGCCATATTCGTGGCCGGGATGGCGATCTCGGGCCATACGTTCCAGGACGCGCGGTCGTACGGGTGGCTCGTGCTCGGGCCGTTCGACGAGGTCCTGTACCTCGAGCCATGGACCGCGCAGGCGATCACGGGCGCGGATCGCGCCCCCATCCTGTGGCAGGGCGTGAGCATCCTCGCCGCCGTGTTCGTCACCGTGCTCGCGGCGTTCCGCGACGTGAACGGGACGGAGAGCGTCCTCGACCGCGACCTCGACACGAACCGCGAGCTGCGCGTCGCCGGGATCTCGAACGTCGTGGCCGGGGCGGTCGGCGGGATCCCCGGGTTCCACGCGCCGCGGTCGACGGAGCTCACGGATCGATGGAAGGTCGACGCTCGGATCGCGGGGATCGTCGCCGCCGTAATGCCGCTCGCGATCCTCCTCGTCGGCGGCGCCGTGATCGAGTCCGTCCCGAGGATGATCGCCGGCGGCGCCCTCGTGTTCCTCGGCCTCGCGTTCGTCCTCGAGTGCGTGTGGGACCAGCGGCGAGTGCTCTCGAGGGCGGAGTACGTCGCGATCCTCCTGATCGTCGTCGTCGTGATCCTCCGCGGGTTGGTGCCGGGGGTCGTCATCGGGCTCGTGGCGTCCGTCGTGCTGTTCGCGATCGGGTACGGACGGGTCGGGCAGGTGCGCGAGGTCGCGTTCGGCCGCGTCGCACGGAGCAACGTCGACCGACCGTCGAGCGAACGCGAGGCGCTCGAGCGCATGGACGACCGCGTCCAGGTCCTGCGGGTGACGGGCTTCGTCTTCTTCGGATCCGCGAACGGGCTCCTCGAACGGATCCGGGCGCGCATCGATGGCGGTGGCCTCCGGTTCTGCGTGCTCGACCTGCGCCGCGTCACCGGCGTCGACTCCTCGGCCGTCGCGTCGTTCGCGAAGATCGACGAGCTCGCGACCGCGCACGGGATCGAGGTGGTCCTCGCCGGTGCCGGCGTCCCGGTCCGAGCGCAGCTCGCGCGCGGCGGCGTCGTGGCGGAGGAGGGCGCCGTCTCGTTCGCCGTGGATCTCGACCACGGTCTGCAGCGGTGCGAGGACGCGCTGCTCGAGGAGACACGAGCGGGCGACGTCGTCGCCGAGGCTCGCGCCGGGATGCCGCTCCGACTCGCCGACTACCTGCGACGCGAGGCGGTGGCCGAGGGCGAGGTGCTGATCGCGCAGGACACGCCGCCGGGCGACGTGTTCGTCCTCGAGTCCGGCAGTCTGACGGTCGTCACCGAGACCGCCGCCGGGATGCACGTCCGCCTCGCGACGATCCGTCCCGGCGTCGTCGTCGGCGAGATCGCGATGTACACCGGCGTGCGGCGCATGGCCGACGTCGTCGCCGCGACCCCGGTCGTCGTCCTGCGGCTCACGGCCGAGGCGCTCGCCCGGATGGAGCGCGAGCATCCCGACGTCGCGGCCGAGGTGCACCGGTGGCTGGCCGAGACGCTCGCCGAACGACTCACCGACACGCAGCGCGCCGTCGGGGCGCTGATCGAGTAGGAGGGACCGGGAACGGTGTCCGAGCAGCCACGTTCGGGAACGACGGCCGCGGTGTTCGCCGGCGTCATCATCGGCGCCGTCGAGTGCGTCCTCGCGATCGCGTTCGCGACGCTCGTCTTCGGCAGCAGGCTCCCGAGCCGGTTGCCCGACGCGATCGGGCTCTACCTCGTGGCGGCCGTGCTGACGCTCGGCATCCTGGCGTGGCGGGCGGGCGGACGCGGCGTCGTCGGCAGCGTCCAGGACGCACCCGCGGCGGTGCTGGCGGGCGTCGCGACCGTGACCGCGGCGAAGGTCACGGCGATCCAGCAGGTTGCGCAGCAGACGAAGCTGACGGACTACGAGGCGCCGGACGTCTTCCTGACCGTGGTCGCTGCGACGCTGGTCGTCACCGTGGTCTGCGGCGTCGTCTTCTTCGTGCTCGGGCGGTTCCGCCTCGGCAACCTCGTCCGGTTCGTCCCGTACCCGGTGATCGGCGGCTTCCTGGCGGGGACGGGATGGCTGCTCTTCAAAGGCGGCATCCAGGCGGCGTCCGGGATCATCCCCACGCTCCGGAGCGCGGAGCAGTTCATCCGCGAGTACGCGCTGCTCCGTTGGGTGCCCGCGCTCCTCTTCGGCGTGATCCTGCTGATCGCCGTCCGCAAGGTGAAGCGTCCCCTCGTGATCCCGATCGTGATCGGGGGCGCGCTCGTGGCGTTCGTGATCGGCATGCTCGTCACGGGATCGTCGATCGACGACGCGCGGGACGGGAACTGGTTGCTCGGGCCGTTCGAGACGACCCGGTTGTGGCAGCCGTGGGCGCTGCGGTCGCTCGGGGGCGCCGACTGGCCTTCGGTCCTGTCGCAGTGGAAGGACATGCTC
This sequence comes from Actinomycetota bacterium, assembly GCA_035629255.1. Classification (GTDB taxonomy): domain Bacteria; phylum Actinomycetota; class UBA4738; order UBA4738; family HRBIN12; genus CALGFI01. The sequence continues at coordinate 3,697 of DASPIF010000113.1, forward strand.
ATCGCGGTGCTCGTCGCGTCGCTCGCGATCCTCTTCAACATCAGCGGCAGCGAGATCGTCCTGCGCCGCGACCTCGACACCAACCGCGAGCTCCGGGACGCGGGCGTGCTGAACGTCCTCTCGGGCGCGGTGGGTGGGGTCCCCGGGTACCACGCGCTCAGCCTGACCGCGCTCGCCGACCGGATGAAGGTGAGCGCGAAGGTCGCCGGTCTCGTCGCGGCGATCGTCCCGCTCGCCGCTGTGATCTTCGGCGCGTCGGTGATCGAGCTGATCCCGCGGATGCTCGTCGGCGGCGTCCTCGTCTTCCTCGGGCTCGCCTTCATGGTCGAGTGGGTCTGGGACATGCGCAAGGTCCTCCCGCGGCTCGAGTACTCGATCGTCCTCGTGATCCTGGCGACGATCGCCGCCGTCGGCTTCCTCAAGGGGATCATCGTCGGGCTCGTGTGCGCCATCCTGCTGTTCGTCCTGCGGTACGGACGCGGCGAGCTCGTCCGCGAGGGCGTCTTCGCGGAGACCTACCGGAGCAACGTGGATCGCCCGACCGAGGACCTCGAGGCGCTGCGGGCGATGCGCGATCGCGTGTTCCTGCTTCGAGTCGAGGGGTTCGTCTTCTTCGGATCGACGAACGCGCTGCTTGAGCGCGTGCGCCGGCGGATCGAGGACGACCCGCCGCGGTACCTGGTGATGGACCTGATGCGTACGAGCGGCGTGGACTCGTCGGCGGCGATGGCGTTCGGAAAGATCGTCCGCCAAGCGGCCGCGGACGCGTTCGAGCTCGTGCTCGCCGGCGCGTCCGACCCCGTGCGCGAGCAGCTCGCCCGCGCTGGCGTCGTCGCGGTCGACGGCGTCGTCACGTTCGAGCCCGATCTCGACCACGCGCTCCAGCGATGCGAGGACGCGCTCCTCGCCGACCGGCCGGACCGCGGCGACGAGACGGCGGCCGCGATGCCGGCGGGGCTCGACGACTACGCCGAGCGGGAGGAGCTCACTGAGGGCTCGGTGCTGTTCCGCCAGGACGAGGCACCGGACGACGTGTTCGTGCTCGCCTCGGGTCGCCTCGCCATCGAGGCGACGACGGTCGAGGGCGTGCGACTGCGCCGGCGGACGATCCGGCCAGGCGTCGTCGTCGGCGAGATCGGGATGTACACGGGCGACGCGAGGACCGCGGGCGTCGTCGCCGAGACACGGGTCGTCGTCCTGCGCCTGACGAAGGAGGCGCTCGAGCGGATAGAGCGCGAACGGCCGGAGCTTGCCGCCGATGTGCACCGGTGGCTCGCGGCGACGCTCGCGGAGCGCCTCGTGGACACGGTGCGGGTGATGGACGCGCTCGTCTAGTCCGAGCGCGTCATCGCGTCAGACCGTCACCAGGTGACGGCGCCGCTCGAGGCCGAGCCGACCGCGCGCGCGTACTTCGCGAGCGCGCCCTGCGTGTACCGCGGCTCGGGGGCCGTCCACTCGCCGCGGCGTCGCTCGAGCTCGGCGGCGTCAACCGAGAGGTCGAGCCGGCGGTTCTCGGCGTCGATCACGATCTCGTCGCCCTCCCTGACGAACGCGATCGGTCCACCGACGAAGGCCTCCGGCGCGACATGCCCCACGCTGTAGCCCTTGGTCGCGCCGCTGAAGCGCCCGTCGGTGATCAGCGCCACGTCCTTGCCGA
>DASPIF010000114.1:0-2235 GCA_035629255.1 Actinomycetota bacterium
CAGAGCGAGGCATCGGTCAGCGAGGCGATCGAGGACGCGAAGCACACGCTGGCGGAGCGCTTCGAGAGCTTCGCGCGGAACACGGTCGACTTCATGCAGCGCGAACGCGACCTGCTCTTCGGCGGACAGGGTCTCCCGGAGCTGGCGCACGCGATGGGCGGACGGCCCGTCCTGGTCGTCGTCCGCGGCTACGAGTACAAGCGCGACCTGGCCGCGCTCCGCGGGTACATCCGAGACGCGCGGCCGGTGCTGGTCGGCGTCGACGGAGGTGCGGACGCCCTGCTGGAGGCCGGATACCGGCCCGACCTGATCGTCGGCGACATGGACAGCGTCTCGGATGCGGCGCTCCAGCTCGCGGGGGAGCGACCGCGCGGCTGGTTCCGCCGGCGACCGCCGCTCGAGCTCGTGCTTCACGCGTACCCCGACGGTCGTGCGCCCGGCCGTGCGCGACTCGAGTCGCTCGGCGTTCCCTACCGAGTCGTCGAGGCGGCGGGCACGAGCGAGGACGTGGCGTTCCTGCTCGCGCACGAGAAGGGGGCCGACGCGATCGTGGCGGTGGGGACGCACGGGAACCTCCGCGAGTTCCTCGACAAGGGCCGCGAGGGGATGGCGAGCACCTTCCTCGTCCGGCTCCGCGTCGGCGAGATCTTGATGGACGCCAAGGGGGTCTCGCGCGTGTACTCGCCGCGGATCGGGACGCGCGACGCCCTCCTGCTGGTCGGTGGCGCCATCGTGGCGATGGCGATCGTGATCTCGTTCTCGCCGCCGCTGCGGCTGTACGTGATCCAGCTGCTCGAGCAGTTCCGCCAGTGGTTGTTCGATCTGCGGGACCTCTTGTGATCTCGCTCCGGTACCACATCGTCACGATCGTCGCCGTCTTCCTCGCGCTCGCGCTCGGTCTGCTCGGGGGCGGGACGTTCGTCCAGCCGGCGCTGCAGCGCGAGCTGGAGCGGCGCACCGACGCCTACCAGGGCACGATCGACCGCCTCCGTGAGGAGATCGACGAGCGCGAGGCCCGGGCCGGGGGGATGGAGGCATTCGCCGACGCCGCCCTGCCGTACCTGACTCGCGACCGGTTGCTCGGGACGCGGGTCGTCGTGATGACGCACGACGGCGTCGAGGGGACCGTCCTGGCCGAGGCTCAGGGCGCGCTGATCGACGCCGGCGCCGAGATCGTCGCCGTCCTGACGACACGGGACGCGATCGCGGCCACCGACGCGGAGACGCAGGCGCAGCTCAGGACGATCCTCGGGATGCCGACGGGCGCGACCGTCGGCCCGCAGGACGTCGCAGACGCGCTCGCCGCTCGCCTCGCGTCGGGCCGCGAGCCGCTCGAGGATCCCGAGACGGACGTGCTCGACGGCCTGCTGTCCGCGGGCTTCGTCACGACCTCCGACGCCGCGGCCGTCTCGGAGATCGGAGGGGCGGGACACGTCGTCGTGGTCCTCGGCGGCGGGACGACGGAGGAGCCGGTCCTCGATCCGGATGCGTTCGGGGGCACCCTCGTGGAGGGCCTCGCCGACCGAGGGCTGTCGGTCGCGGCGGGCGAGGGCTCCGCGACACCGCTCGCCGCCTCGTTCGTCGACGTCGTTCGGGAACGCCTCGGAACGTCCGTCGTGACGGTCGACGATCTCGATCTCAGCGTGGGAGGCGCTGCGCTCGTCCTCGGGATCGACCTGCTCCAGCGGACCGGCCAAGGCGGCGCCTACGGCATCCGGGACGGTGCCGAACCGTTGCCGCCGCTCGCGTGAGCGACGTCGTCGCCCTGGTCGCCGCGCGCGACGAGAGCGACCGGGTCGGCGACACCGTGACGGCGTTGAGGTCGATCCCTGCGGTGACGCGTGTGGTCGTCGTGGACGACGGCTCGGAGGACGACACCGCCGCGCGTGCGATCGCAGCCGGTGCGCGCGTCCTGCGCTCGGCGGTCGGGCGTGGGAAGGGGCAAGCGCTCGAGGCCGCGATCGCGAGGATCGAACGTCCGGACGCGTGGGTGCTCGCCGACGGGGACCTCGGTTCGAGCGCCGCCGCGCTCTCGGCCGTCCTCGAGCCGGTGGTCGCCGGCCGCGCCGACGTGGTCGTCGCCGTCGTCCCGCCCGGTGCGGGGGGCGGGTTCGGGCTGGTCAAGCGATTCGCGGCGGCGGCGATCCGTCGATTGGGCGGGATCACCGTCGAGGAGCCGCTGTCGGGGCAGCGTGGCCTCACGCCCGAGGCGATGGATGCGGTGCGACCGCTGGC
>DASPIF010000115.1:0-2788 GCA_035629255.1 Actinomycetota bacterium
GCCGGTCTCCGAGGCGATCGGCTCGGCCCTGCGTTCGGGACGCGAGCTCGAGCACGAGACCAGCAGCGACACGACGGCGAGGACGAGCACCGGAGAACGAAGGCGGGGGGCCACCGAACCAGGATGGCAGGACGGCCCGACTCGCGTGGGGCCGCCGGCGCAGGCCACGGGCGCCGCGCAGCGCGCACGCTTTCCGGTCGCCGGTCCTCACGACCTGCGGCCTCATCGACGAGGCTACGGGGCGAGGTTCGAGGGGCCGGCGCCGAGCGCCGGGAAGCGGAGCGGGGGGATCTGGTGCGGTTCGTTCGACGTGGGTTCATCGCGGCCGTCATCGGGTCGTTGCTCGCCGCGTGCTCGACGTCGGCCGGGCCCGACGCGCCGACCGTCGACGCGCTCGAGGTCGGGGCGCCCGCGATCGTGGCGGGTCCCGCCGAGCCGGTCGCCGCGCCGGAGCGGATGTTCGTCTTCCCGGGAGAGGCGGCGCCGGGCATCGACGTGTCGCACTACCAGGGCACCATCGACTGGACGCGCGTCGCCGCCTCCGGCGTCCGGTTCGTCTTCGCGAAGGCGACGGAGGGTCGGAATTACCTCGACCGGACCTACCTCGGGAACAAGGAGGAGGCGGAGGCCAACGGCCTCCTGTTCGGCGCGTACCACTTCGCGAACCCCGACCACGGGCGCATCGACGCGATCCGCGAAGCGAACCATTTCGTGGACGAGGCCCGGCTCGGTCCGGGCAACCTCCTGCCGGTCCTGGACCTCGAGACCACCGGCGGGCTGAACCACCGGCAGCTGACGCGCTGGATCCTCGCGTGGCTCCGACAGGTCGAGCGCCGACTCGGCGTCAAGTCGATCGTGTACACGAGTCCCGTCGGCTGGGACGTGCGGGTCGGCGACACCGACGCGATCGCGCGCGCCGGCTACGAGCACCTGTGGGTCGCGCACTGGGGCGTCGAGGCGCCGCTGATCCCGGCCGACCGCTGGGGCGGTCACGGATGGACCTTCTGGCAGCGCAGCGCGTGCGGCTCGGTGCCCGGGATCGAGGGATGCGTCGACCTGAACGTCGCCGGCCGTTCGCTCGAGGTCGCGACGATCCCGACCGGCTTCGACACGGTGACCCCGACCGCGGGCGTCACCGCGCCGACGGGGACCGAGGAGCCGATCGTGGTCACGTTCGACGAGCCGGTCGTCGGGATCTCGGGGTCCACCGTGCGGTTGCGCGCGCTCGAGGACGCGGAGCGGTTGCGCGTCCGGCTGACCTGCCCGACGGACTACGGCGTCCCGATCTCGTGCGAGACGACCGGCGTCCAGACGGTCCAGATCGAGCCGACCCGCCCGATCGTTCCTGGCGAGCGCTACCGGATCTCGCTCGCCGAGGAGATCACGGACCTGTCCGGCAACCCGCTCGTCCGCACATCGGGCGAGGTCGACGCTCCGACCGAGCTGGAGCAGGGGAGCGCGGCGATCACCTACGCGTGGGCGAGCGTGCCCCGCGACAACGCGCTCGGCGGGTCCTACCTCGTCGAGGAGCGTCCCGGCGCGAACGCGACATTCGCGTTCTGGGGTTCGTCCGTCACGTGGTTCACGGCGAAGGGCCCGGAGATGGCCCGCGCCGCGATCGCGATCGACGGTCGTCCGTACGGCGAGATCGACCTCCGCGCCGCCGGCTCCTCGTTCGGGGTCGAGGTGCCGCTGCGCGATCTCGGTCCCGGCGAGCACACGGTCACGATCGAGGTGCTCGGCCGGGGAGAACGTCACCCCGGCGACGCCCCCGTCGTGATCGACGCGTTCCGGACCGAGCACGGCCTCGTCGAGGACCCCGACCTCGTGACCGGCTGGGCCGTGCGACGCGACGGCGCCGATCGACATGCGGCCGCGTCGCTCGAGGGGGCGAGCGCCGAGGTCACGTTCGCGGGAACCGGTCTCGTCTGGCACACGATCGTCGGCCCCGAGCACGGTCACGCCGCGGTCGTCGTCGACGGCGTCTTCCACGAGATGGTCGACACGCACGCGCCCGCCCGCGGCCGAGAGCGCGTGCGCATCACCGGCCTCGACGAGGGTGAGCACACGGTGCGGATCGTCGTGCTCGAGCCGAGCGACGCGCCGAGCTCCGGGGGCGGCGTCTCGATCGACGCGTTCTCCGTGATCGGATAGCCGCGCCGGCGTCACGGAGGCTCACCGGCTCGAGCGGTCCTCGATCTCCCACGCATGGTCGAGCACGTGCCACGCGGATCGTCGGACGAAGTACCTCGGCGTCCATCGCTTCCCTCCGCGAGGTCCCTCAGGGACGCCCTGGCGGACACCGTTCTCGACCGCGGCGACCGCGGTGGTTCGGACCCGCTCGATCCTCGAGCCGTCGTCCCCTCCCGGCACCTTCATGCCGAGACGGCCGACGTACGACGTGTCGGCGTCGAGGACGTGATCGACGATCTTCTCGAGGGAACGACCGCCACCGCGCGGGCCCGTCGCGAGCGGCACGCCGTCGGCCGCTCCGACCGCGCGATCGAGCGTCCGCCACGTCGCGCGGAGGACCGTGACGAGCCGCTCCAGCGCGGCTTCATCGACGGGGTCGCGGTCGCGCGCCGACGGGACGTCCGGCGCCCCGAAGTCCGTGGTCGCAGTGCCGTCCACCCGCTCGACGATCGTCAGTTCGTCCCGTGACGAGGGGGTCTCGAACGCGAGCGGCGTGCCCTCCAGCACGGCGGCGTACCGCATCGCGTAGCCGACGAGGGCGTCGAGCGCGTCCTGGTCCGTCCGTCCGGCGCGCGCCCATCCCGGCCAATCGATC
>DASPIF010000116.1:0-8575 GCA_035629255.1 Actinomycetota bacterium
CGCGAACCGCGATCTCGTATCCGTCAGGTCGAAGAGCCGGTCGACCTTCGGCGGCCCGGTGATGACCCGGACCGTGGTGCCGCGTGTCGAGGCGTCGTCGGCGGCCCGCGCGAGGGTGAGCAATCCGGTCGAATCCATGAACTCGACGCGACGCAGATCGACGACGAGGTCGTCACCGTCCGTCCCGGCGATCGCCTCACGCAGACGTGGCGCCGATCCGAGGTCCAGCTCGCCGACCGGGGCGATCACCGACCGATCGAGCGTCGAGATCTGCGCGATCCGGAGGAGTGACATGGGCAGGAGTCTGCTCCCCGCAGGCCGTTGTGTCGGTCGGCAACCCGACATACGCGTCCGGCTGGGCGTCGATCCGGCCGACGTCAACCAGGGTCGAACGCCGGCCTCCGGTGCCTCCTCAGTGGCACCCGTCGAACGAGAAGTGGCCGGGATCGCTCGAGGGCAGGGGCTGACACCAGCCTTCGCCCGTCATCGCCTCGATCACGCCGGGTGCGTCGAGCATGTCCTGCGTCACGTCGACCGCGAGCGCGCGCTGATGCCACGACAACCCCGGCGGTGCGCACAGCCCGGGGCATCCTCGGCGGGAGCCGCAGATGCGCTCGCACGCGAGCGCCTGCTCGCGGCACGTGCGGTAGCTCTGCACCACGACGATGTCGTGGCCGACCCGAGACTCGGCCGCGCGGAACGCGTCCATCGCGTCCGCGGTCAGGGTCACGCCGTCGCGCGTCCGGAGATCCTCGGGACGACCGCACGAGCGCTCGATGCCCGTGTCGCGGAACGCGACGAACGCGAGGATCCCGCCGGTCGCGACGAGCGCGACGGCGCCGGCCGCGACGAGCCGGCGTCGTCGGGCGACCCGCCGTCGATGGCGCGCTCTGCGGTGATCGGTGTTCGGCACGACGGGTCCACGCTAGCCGGGTCGCGATGCCGTCCACACGTCGCACAGGCGGGAGCGCGTGCCCGGCCGGATAGCATGCGCGCCAGCCGACCGCGGTCTCGTGGTCACCGACACCGGAAGGCAGGAGCACTTTGGCGAGCGACGATGCCCTCCCGCAGCGCGCGCAGGTCGTGGTCGTCGGGGGCGGCGCCATCGGGACCAGCGTCGCGTACCACCTGACGACGCTCGGCGTGCGCGACGTCGTCCTCGTCGAGCGCAAGGAGCTCACGAGCGGCACGACCTGGCATGCGGCCGGTCTCATCACGTCGGCCGGCATGCCGACGGAGACGTTCCTGTGGATGTCGCGCTACACGACCGAGCTCCTGCCGAGGCTCACCGAGGAGACGGGGCAGGACACCGGGTTCCGGACGATCGGCCACCTCCATCTCGCGTCGACGCCGCAGCGTCTCGAGACGATCACACGCGAGGCGTTGTTCGCGAAGGCGCACGGTGTGCCGGTCGAGATGGTCGGTCCTGAGGAGGTCGCGCGACACTGGCCGGCCGCGAAGACGGACGACATCCTCGCCGCGGCGTGGGTGCCCGACGAGGGCCGCGCGAACCCGGCCGACGTCGCGCAGGCGTACGCGAAGGCCGCCCGCGCCGCGGGCGCGCGGATCGTCGAGGGCGTCTCGGTGACGGGGTTCACGACGGAGGCCGGTCGCGTCACGGCCGTCCTGACGGATCGCGGCGCGATCGAGACCGAGATCGTCGTGATCTCCGCGGGGATGTGGGGACGGCAGCTCGGGGCGCTCGCCGGCGTCTCGCTCCCGCTCCAGGCCGCCGAGCACTACTACCTGCTCACCGACGACGTCGAGTGGGCGCATCCGGACCTGCCCGTCGTCGAGGACCCGGACCGCTACGGCTACTACCGCGAGGAGGGCGGCGGGATCCTGGTCGGGCTGTTCGAGCCGAAAGCGGCGCCGTGGTCGCTCGACCGCATCCCGCACGATCTCGGGTACGCCGTCCTCGAGCCCGACTGGGATCGCGTAGGCGACTTCCTCTCGGGCGCGATGGACCGGTTCCCGTCGTTGCACCAGGCCGGCATCCGCCAGTTCTTCTGCGGCCCGGAATCGTTCACGGCGGATAACGGGCCGCTGCTCGGCGAGGCGCCCGAGCTCCGCGGGTTCTTCGCCGCGTGCGGGCTGAACTCGCTCGGGATCCTGCTCTCCGGCGGGGTCGGGTCGCTCGTCGCGCAGTGGATCGTCGACGGCGAGCCGCCGATGGACGTCACCGGGATGGCCATCGACCGGATGCAGCCGTTCATGGCGACGCGCGCGTTCCGCCAGGAGAAGACCGTCGAGCTCCTCGGCACGCTCTTCGGCGACGCCGCGTTCCCGTCCTTCACACCGAGGCTCGGCCGCAACGTCCGGCGGTCGGTCCTGCACGACCGGCTCGCCGACGCGGGCGCCGAGTTCCTGCCGCTGTCCGGCTACGAGGTGCCCGACTGGTTCGCGGCGCCGGGCGTCGAGCGGGAGCGACCGCAGGGGTGGAAGCGCGACCAGTCGTTCGAGGCGCAGGCGCTCGAGCACACCGCCGTGCGCGAGGCCGTCGGCGTGTTCGACATGTCGTTCATGGCGAAGGTGCTGGTGACGGGCGCGGACGCTGAGGCGCTGCTGAACCGCGTCAGCGTGAGCGACGTGAGCGTGCCCGTCGGCAAGATCGTCTACACGCAGTGGCTCACCGAGCGCGCCGGCATCTGGACGGACGTGACCGTGACGCGGCTCGCGGACGACACCTACCTCGTGGTCGGCGCCGACGTGATCCACCGCCGGATCCTCGCGTGGCTCGAGCGGCACCGCGCCGAGGGCGAGCACGTCGCGCTCGTCGACGTGACGAGCGGTCGCACCCTCCTCAGCGTCCAGGGTCCGCGCTCGCGCGAGCTGCTGCAGCGGCTCACCCCCGACGACCTGTCGAACGATGCGTTCCCGTACCTGCGCGCGCGACCGATCGAGATCGCGAGCGCCCCGGTCCTCGCCCTCCGCGTGACGTACGTCGGCGAGCTCGGGTGGGAGCTGCACGTCGAGACGGATCTCGCGCTCACGGTGTTCGACGCGCTGGTCGAGGCCGGCGCGGGCCTCGGGCTCCGCAACGCGGGGCTCGGCGCGCTCAACTCGCTCCGGATGGAGAAGGCGTACCGCGACTACGGGCTGGACATCGACAACGGCGACACGCCGATCGACGTCGGCCTCGACTTCACGGTCGCGTGGGACAAGCCGGGCGGGTTCGTCGGCCGCGACGCGCTCGTGAAGCAACGCGACGAGGGCGTGCGCCGGGCGAGGATGGTGCAGCTGCTCGCGAGCGATCCCGAGCCGCTCCTGTACGGCGACGAGCAGCTGTACCGCGACGGCGAGCACGTCGGCGAGAACCGGTTCGGCGGGTACGGCCACACGCTCGGCGGGGCGGTCGGGCTCGCGATGGTCGAGCGCGAGGACGACGTCACCGACGAGTTCCTGCTGAGTGGCGCGTGGGAGCTCGACATCGTCGGCCAACGCTGCCCCGTGACGCTCTCCCTCGAGCCGATGTACGACCCGAAGCGCGAGCGCATCAAGCGATGACGCGGATCGTGTTCCACGGCGGTCGGGTGTTCGACGGGACCGGCGCCGCGCTCGCCGACGGCGACGTCGCGATCGAGGACGGCCGGATCGTCGAGGTGGGCGGCGGGCTCGACGGCGATGAGGGCATCGACGTCGCCGGGAAGGCGATCCTGCCGGGGCTGTTCGACTGCCACGTCCACGTCGCGATGCGCTACGAGGACTTCGACGAGATGCGTCTGGCGAACGAGCCGTTCTCGCTGCGCTTCCTCCGCATCGCCGAGAACCTGCGCCGGACGATCGCGCTCGGGATCACGACGGTGCGCGATGCGTCCGGTGCGGACGCCGGGGTCAAGGCGGCCGTCGAGGAGGGATCGCTCGTCGGCCCCCGGATGCAGGTCAGCGTCCAGATGCTGTCGATGACGGGCGGTCACAACGACGCCTGGCTGCCGAGCGGCGCCGGCGCGGTGTGGGGCGTCGAGTACCCCGGGATGCCGAGCGGCGTCTGCGACGGCGTCGACGGCGTGACCCGCAAGGTGCGCGAGGTCGTCCGCGCCGGCGCCGACGTGATCAAGATCGCGTCCTCGGGCGGGTTCTTCTCGCCGAGCGACGACCCGCGGCATCCGAACTTCTCGCAGGAGGAGGTCGACGCGATCGTGCGGACGGCGAACGACCTCGGCGTCCCGGTGATGTCGCACGCTCACGGCGCCGAGGGCATCAAGCGCGCCGTCCGCGCGGGCGTCCGCTCGATCGAGCACGGCACGTTCCTCGACGAGGAGGCCGCGGCGATGATGGTCGAGCGCGGCACCTGGCTCGTCCCGACCCTGACGGCCGGCGACACGACCGAGGCGCTCGCAGATGACGACAAGCTGTCCGAGCCCGTCCGCGAGAAGCTCCGCGATCTCGGCCGGCCCGAGCTCGACGCGATGCGGCTCGCCGCCGGGGCCGGGGTGAAGGTCGCGATGGGTACCGACTGCCCCGTCGCGCCGCACGGGACGAACCTCAACGAGCTCGTCCACATGGCGGCGAACGGGTACACGCCCGAGCAGGCCCTCGTCGCCGCGACCTCGAGCGCCGCCGAGCTGATGGGCCTCGAGGACGAGCTGGGGACGCTCGAGCCCGGCAAGCGCGCGGATCTGGTCCTCGTCGGCGGGGACCCCTTCGACTTCGCGACGTTGTCCGAACGGATCGATCAGGTCTGGAAGGACGGTGCGCGCGTCGTGCCGTTCTCTCCGCCGTCGTGAACCACACGGCCTACGACGACATCACGGCCGAGGGCCGGCTCGCGGCGCTCACGGTCACTGTGCTGCTCGTCCTCACGGGCCTCGGGATCGCCGGGGCGTCCTGGGACGACGTCTGGGAACGATGCGGTCAGATCGCGGGGGAGTGCGTCTCGCGCGCATCGTCCGCAGTGCTCCTGCTCGCGATCTCGGTCGTGATGGTCGGGTTCGGGATCGTCCTCGCCCGGCGTGTCCGTCGACGTCCCGTCGACGCCGACGGGAGCTCGGCGTGGGTGTGGGCCGTCGGGGCGATGTTCGCCGTCGCGAGCTTCGTGATCGCGAGCCGGATCCCGACGTTCACGTGCGCGCGCGGTCGCCTCGACGATCTCCTCGACCTCTGCATGCATCCGCCCTCGACCTCGGAGCCGCAGCGGTGGGTGCTCGCGAAGCAGGCGATCGTCGTCGCCGGCGCGATCGCCGCCGTCGCGATCGTCGCGCGACCGCGGTGGACCAGGATCACCGCGCCCGCGACTGCCGTCGTATGGCTCGGCGCGATGACGTGGCTCGTGCTCGAGACGTTCGTGGTCGGGCAGACCTGACGAGCGCTCAGCTCACGCGACGGCGACGTTCGCCGACAGCGGGATCTGGCACGCCCACCCCCAGACCTCCGAGCGAGACCCGAGCAATCCCGACGAGAGCCACGCGTCCGGGATCGGCGCGGTCAGCGTCGGCATCAGCAACGGGTCGGCCTTCCGATCGATCCGCAGGACGTCGACACCGCGGTACGCGTCGGCGGTGTAGACGATCGAGCGGGTCGGGTCCGTCGGCGCCCAGTACGCGGCCCACGTCGAGCCGTTCGCCGGCAGGTAGAACCCCACCTGACGGATGTCGCGCGGGTTGTGCGTGTCGAGGAACCGAACACCCTGCTCGTACCAGCCGACCGCGGCGATGCCGCCGAGCTCGTCGAACCAGTGCGACGAGCAGTTGACCGTGAGCGGCGCCTTCGAGTCCGGGCTGTTCGCCTCGGTCGTCCAGGTGTCGAGCGGCGTGACGCCGCCGACCTTCATCCCGATCTTCCACGTCTCGAAGTGCCCCTGGCCACGGCATCCGCCGGGCGGCGTCTCGTCGGTGTCGATGTAGTCCTCCTCGGTCACCAGGAGCGTGTTCCCCCGGCGCTGAGCGTTGTGAAGGATGAAGTCGTTGTACGGCGACGGGTTCATCCCCGCGACCGAGGACGACGCCACCAGCTGCGGCGCGAGCGGGTCGGCCGTCAGGCGGTACCCCGCGATCCCGCCGCCCCCGACGCTCCACAAGACGCCCCTGTCGTCCCGCTCGGTGTCGTGCGTGACGTTGAACGCCGGCGAGTTCGAGGCCACCGAGGTGAACTCGCCGAGCGAGACCGGCGCGGCCGGGTCGCTGAGGTCCATCACCTCGACCTCGTCGCCGCCGTCCAGCCAGACCTGCGAGCAGTCCGGGGTGACGAAGTTCGCGATGTGGCCGGCGCCGCGTCCGTCGATCCGGAGCCCGACGGGCGTCGTCGAGACGAGCATGGGCAGGACGGGGTTCGACACGTCGATCGCGTACAGGATCGCGCCCACGTCCTCCTCGGCCCGGTCGTGCGTGATCAGCAGGGTGTCGCCGCACAGGTCGACATCTTCGTTCTCGAAATGCGGGAGCGGCAGAGCGGAGACGATCGTCGGCGCCGCGGCGACCGTGATGTCGAGGACGGTGAGGCCGGCGGGACCGGTCACGAAGGCATGGTTGCCGTCGAACACCATCCCGAACGCGGCGCCCGTCGGCACGTTGCCGAGGAGCTGCACGTTCGAGGAGATCGCCAGCGGCGGCGGCGCCGGCAGCAACAGGGCGGCGGTCGCGCCGGAGGGCACCGCGACGAACGCCGTCGAGGCCAGCAAGGTGAGCAGGAGGGCGGATGCACGTGGTGTCTTCATGGCGGCGCGGTTCCCGCGTGCGAGGGCCGGTAAACCACGGAGCGTGTTCATGAGAGCTTCCTCATCCGGCGGGTTCGGGAACGCGGGGCGCGGGAACCGTGGCCGGATGGAGCGAACGCGGCGCGATGCGGCCTCGGGCGCCGGCGCTGCCGCCCACCCGGCTCATACGGTCGCCGTGCGCGGCGCCGGGCGGTTCGCGGGCGACGTCCTCCTCCGGTTCCGGTCCGCGGACGGCACCACGCACGTCCGGGCGCTCGCGTACGAGACGATGTTCGTTGCGATCTCGGGGTTCATCGGGCTCATCGGGCTGGCGAGCGTCCTCGACATCGAGCAGCTCCGCGGCGTCGCGCAGCAGATGGCGCGCTCGTTCGCGCCGGGCGAGTCCGGGCGTCTCCTACAGGAGACGATCCGGCAGGGCTCGTCGGAGGGGGCCACGGCCGCCGTGGTGGGGCTGGTGGCCGCCACGACCGCCGGGACGCTGGCGCTCGCGCAGCTCGAGCGCTCGGCGAACCGCCTCGCTGGGTCGAACGAGGACCGCCCCGGGGTGCGGAGATACATCGTCGCTGCGCGACTCGCGCTGACGGTCGGCGTCCTGCTCGTCGCGGGCACGCTCGTCGCCATCGGCGGGGGCGCCGTCGCGCGGGGATTCCGGTGGTCCGGCCCGGTCGAGACGACGTGGGCGATCGCCCGGTGGCCGATCGGAGCGGCGCTCGTGCTTCTCGCGACCTACCTGCTGTTCCTGAGGGTGCCGCGGGAGCGGATCGGCGCGCACCGCGAGGTCTTCGCCGGAGCGCTCGTCTCGCTCGCACTCTGGATCGCGTTCTCCGCGGCCCTCGCTCTGTACTTCGCGATCCGCGCCGACGCGGGCGAGAACCCCTACGGGCCGCTGCTCGCGGTGGTCGCGCTCCTGCTGTGGTCGATGCTCTCGTCGCTCGCGTTCCACCTCGGGATGGCCACGCTCTGCGAGCTGGCCGGGGCGCGACGGCCCGGCGCGGGCGACGTCGTCCGCCTCCCGGACACGCACGCGGAGGCGGAACCTTCGCCCGCGGTACCCTCGCCGTCGTGACCCGACCGATCCCGGCGTCGTGACCGCGGTCCTGCCGGATCGCGAGCGGTGGTCCGCGCTCGCCCGCTCGATCGAGGTCCCGGCGAGGGCGTGGATCGACGGTGGATGGCGCGACTCACGCGACGGCGCGACGTTCGCGGCGGTCTCCCCGCGCGACGGCGCGACCCTCGCCCAGGTCGCACGGGGTGACGCGGCCGACATCGACGACGCGGTCGTCGCGGCGCGACGCGCGTTCGAGGACGAGCGGTGGTCCGGTCTCGCACCCGCCGAGCGCAAGGCCACGATGGTGCGCTGGGCGGAACTGATCGACGACCGCGCCGACGAGCTCGCGACCCTCGTCTCGCTCGAGATGGGCAAACCGATCGCCGACAGCCGGCGGATCGAGCTCCGGGCGACGCGCAACACGATCGCCTGGTTCGGCGAGGCCGCGGACAAGGTCGTCGACGAGCTGCCGCGGGTCGCGAGCGACGCGGTCGCGATGGTCACCCGCGAGCCGCTCGGCGTGGTCGGGGCCGTCGTGCCCTGGAACTTCCCTCTGACGATGGCCGCGTGGAAGCTCGGACCCGCGCTCGCGACGGGGAACTCCGTCGTCCTCAAACCGGCGGAGCAGTCGCCGGTCTCGGCGCTCCGTCTGGCTGAGCTGGCCACGGAGGCGGGGATCCCCGACGGCGTCGTCAACGTCGTCCCCGGACCCGGCGAGAAGGCGGGGCAAGCGCTCGGACGGCATCCGGACGTGGACGTCGTCACGTTCACCGGGTCGACCGAGGTCGGGCGGCTGTTCCTGCGGTACGCCGCCGACTCGAACGTCAAGCAGGTGTGGCTCGAGCTCGGGGGGAAGACGCCGCTGATCGTGCTCG
>DASPIF010000117.1:0-20870 GCA_035629255.1 Actinomycetota bacterium
GGTCCCAGGGCGTGATCGAGCGCGACCCTCCGTCGGAGCGTCCCGTACGTGAGCTCGGTCGCGAGCGCGGCGTCCTGCGGCGTGAGCGACGCTCGCGACAGCGTCCGCCGCAGCGCGAGGTTCGAATACGCGCCCTCGTCCGTGACGCGCCGCACGACGTCGACGGCGACCGAGCGCGCGCTCGCTCGCGCCGTCGGTCGTCGACCGGCGGTCGATCGTCGCGCTCCGCGCGGGCGCGAGCTCACCCGAACCGCTCGCCGACCGCGAGCCGCAGCCCGTTGACCAGATCCGCGCCGCTCATCGCCCGCCGTCCCGACGGCACCACGACGAGGGGGCGCACCCCGCCGTCCGAGGTGGCCACGATCGGCCCGTCGTGCGACACCGCGACGATCATGCCGGGCTCGCCCGTCGCCGCGACGGCCTCGGCCCGCAGGATCTTCACCGGCGCGTCGCGGAACGTCGTGGTCGCCGCGGGCTCGGGCGCCAGGGCACGCACGAGGTTCACGAGCACGCGCGCGGGGTTCGCCCAGTCGATCACGCGGTCCTGCGGTCCGAACTTCGGCGCGAACGTCGCGAGCGTGTGATCCTGCGGGCGGAGCGCGACGGGGCCGGCGGCGAGCAGATCCAGCGATTCGACGAGCAGCGCCCCACCGATCCTCGCCAGCCGCGCGCCGAGCGTGCCGCCGTCGTCGTCCGGAGCGATCGACTCCCGCCGCTGGAGGATCACGGGGCCGGTGTCGAGACCGCGATCCATGACGATCGTCGAGACGCCGGTGGTGGCGAGTCCGAGCAGCAGCGCGGTCTGCACCGGGCTCGCACCCCGCAGCTCGGGCAGCAGCGAGAAGTGCACGTTGACCGGCGCGATCGTCGGCAGCCGGAGGACGTTGGGCAACAGGATCTCGCCGTAGGCGACGACGGCGATCACGTCGGGCGTGGACGCGGCGAGCATCTTGAAGCCGTGGCCAGCGGCGACGGTCTCGACCTCTTCGATCGGCAGCCCGGCCGCTCTCGCGGCGTCGGCGACCGGTGTGCTCCTCAGCTCGTTGCCTCGGCCCGCGGGCTTCGGGGGCGCGGTGAGCACCGCGACGATCGCGTGCGCCGATGCGACGACGGCCTCGAGGCTCGGGACGGACCACGCGGCGTTGCCGAGGAAGGCGACCCGGAGCGAGCGGGTCACGTGGCCGCGTCGGGGTGTGCGCGGCTGACCTCGAGCTCGCGGAGCTGTCGCATCACGTCGCGACGGCCGTCGTCGTCGAGCCGGTCGATGTAGAGCATCCCGTTCAGATGATCGGTTTCGTGCTGGAAGATCCGCGCGAGCAGGTCCTCGCCCCGAAGCTCGAGCGGCGACCCGCCGAGGTCGCGACCGCGAAGACGGACCGACCTCGCACGCGTCGTCTCGGCGTACGGTCCCGGGATCGACAGGCAGCCCTCCGCATCGGTCTGCTCGCCGTCGAGATCGGAGAGCTCCGGGTTCGCGACGAACCCCGTGTGGCCGTCGTGGTCGTCGAAGACGAAGCACGCGAGTTGCAGCCCGACCTGGTTGGCGGCGAGCCCCACGCCCGGCGCGGCGTACATCGTCTCGAACAGATCGTCGGCGAGGCGCCGCAAAGCGTCGTCGTACACCTCGACGGGACGCGTCCGCTGGCGGAGCACCGGATCGCCGAGCGTGCGGATGCGCATGATCGTCACGGTGCCCCCTCGCGCCGCGCCGGCGTCGTCACAGATGGGGCTCAGCCTCGACCCGCGTCACGATCCCGCGGACGGCGAGCGCGCGGATCGCCGTTCCCCACGCCTCCACCGCATCGGATGGAAGGGTGATCAAGCATACCGTCGCACCCTCCAGCTCCGAGACGAGCAGCGTGGTGTGCGGCAGTCGCGAGAGCTCCTCACCGAGCGCCTGCGTTCCGACGACGCGGAAGACGGGCGCCCCGACGGGGAACCCCGCCGCCGCGAGCCTCGGGGCTTCGATCCGCGCGAACCGCTCGGGGCTCCCCGCGACGAGCGCCTGGATCGCGTGGTCGTTCGGCTGGTTCGTCTGGACGATCGCTCGCCCACCGGGTCCGACCCACGACACCACCTCCGCCCACGCCCCCAGCGTGGCGTCACGCGCCCCGATCCCGGGCCGACGAAGCGCCGCGTCCGCTCCGAGGATCGCGACGAGGTCTGCGCCGACCGCCCCGACGTCCTTCACCGTGTCGAGGCCGCCGACGAGGATCTCGGCGTCGCCGGGCGGTCGCGCCCCCGCGCCTTCTCCGATCCGCGCGACCGGCACCGACGCGACGCCGCGGACCCATTCCTCGACGCGCTCCGCCCCCCCGCGGGCGAGACCGAAATCGGCGGCGCCGCAGTTGGCGCAGCGTCCGGGCGCTTCGCACACCACGCACCGGATCTCGCCGGCCTCCGACCGGAGCACCCCTCCGCACGACGCGCACGACGCCGGTTCCGAGCACGAACGGCACACGCGGGCGACGCCGTACCCACGGAAGGGCTCGTAGACGAACGCGCGACGCGCATCGCGGAGCGCGCGGACGAGTCGCGGCGCCCGTCCCTCCGGTCCGGGCTTCGCGAGCTCCACCGGCGGCCACGCACGACCCGCGGGATGGACGGCGGTGTGCGCCGATGCCTGCGCCTCGAGCGACGGCATCACGGACGCGAGGACGGCGACCGCCCCCTCGATGCGCGCGCGCGCGATCGCGACGTCCCGGGCGTGGTACGAGGGCGAGCGCTCCTCGCGATGCAGCGAGTGCTGCTCACGCGCGACGTACACGAGACCGAGCGCCGCGAGGGGCGCGAACACCGCCGATCTCGTGCCGATCACGACGCGGAAACGTCCGCCGGCGATCTCGAGCCACATCCGGTACCGCGCGCGCTTGCCGGCGCCGAAGAACGCGGCGACGTCGTCACCGAACGCATCCAGGAGCGCGCGGACCGTCGCAGGCTCGGGGTCGATCTCGGGAACGACGACGATCGCGGTCCGCGCCGCGGCGAGGGTCCGCGCGACGCACGCGACCGCGAGTGCCGCGTCGTCTCCGGGGGCCGGCCGGAGGACGAACGAGCCCGCGCCTCCGGCGAGCCCTTGCTCCAGGAGGTCGGCGTGCGCGTACGGTCGCGGCAGATCGGAGAGCCCGGAGGACGGGTGTCGCGTCGCCGCCGGAACGGGTGACGACGTCCGCTCCTCCTCGGAGGCCACCCGCGGCGGCGAGGAGCGTTCGATCACGGAGGCGAGCGGTGCGACGTACCTCGTCGACAGCCATCGGAACAGCTCGAGCCGGCGTTCGTCGAAGAAGCGGACCGGTGAGACGCGGTCGTGGACGTGCAGGACGCGTTCGGGCACATCGTCCGTGGGTCCCAGCACCCATCCGCGGACGAGCTTGCCGTGGAACCGCACCCGGACGAGCGACCCGACGCCGGCGTCGAGCTCCCGGCTCAGCTCGTACGTGAACGGACGATCGAGCGACAGCAGCGGCCGCGCCACGCAGATCGCGACCGGTCCGGACAGGACGTCGGTCGGGGCGGCGGTGGGAGCGTCCGTAGGAACGGTGTCAGGCGAGCGCGCCTCGGAGCTCCTCGGCGCGATCGGTCGCCTCCCAGGGGAACTCCTTGCGACCGAAGTGCCCGTACGCCGCCGTGTCCTCGTAGATCGGCCGACGGAGGTCGAGATCCCTGATGATCGCCGCGGGACGGAAGTCGAACGCTTCCCACACCAGCTCGGTGAGGCGATCGGGCGCGACGCGCTCGGTGCCGAACGTCTCGATCGACAGCGACACCGGGTGCGCGGTGCCGATCGCGTACGCGACCTGCAGCTGGAGACGATCGGCGAGCTCGGCCGCGACGAGGTTCTTCGCGACGTAACGCGCCATGTACGCCGCCGAGCGATCCACCTTCGTCGGGTCCTTGCCCGAGAACGCGCCGCCGCCGTGCGGCGCCATCCCACCGTAGGTGTCGACGATGATCTTGCGGCCGGTGAGACCGGTGTCGGCCTTCGGTCCCCCGATCTCGAACCGGCCGGTCGGGTTGACGAGCACCCGGACGTCCTCGGCGTCGAGCTCGAACTCGCGTAGGACCGGGTCGATGACCTCGGACTTGACGTCGGGTGCGAGGAGCGTCTCGACGTCCACCTCCTCGCGGTGCTGCGCGCTGATCAGGACGGTGTCGACGCGCTTCGGTGTCGTCCCCTCGTACTCGATCGAGACCTGGCTCTTCCCGTCGGGTCGCAGGTAGGGCACGACACCGGCCTTGCGGACGTCCGATAGGCGCTTGGCGAGACGATGCGCCATCGCGATCGGAACCGGCATCAGCTCGTCGGTCTCGCGGCACGCGAACCCGAACATCATCCCCTGGTCGCCGGCGCCGAGCGTGTCGAGCTCGTCGTGCGACTGGCCCTCACGCGTCTCGAGCGCGGCGTCGACCCCTTGCGCGATGTCCGGCGATTGCTCCTGGATCGACGTCACGACGCCGCACGTGGCGCCGTCGATCCCGAAGTTCGCGTCGGTGTACCCGATCTCCGTGATCGTCCCGCGTACGACGGCCGGGATGTCGACGTACTCCGACGTCGAGATCTCGCCCGCGACCATAACCAGACCCGTCGTGACGAGGGTCTCGCACGCGACGCGGCCATCCGCGTCGACGGCGAGGATCGCGTCCAACACCGCATCGGAGATCTGGTCCGCGAGCTTGTCCGGATGCCCTTCCGTCACGGATTCGGACGAGAAGAGGTTGACTCGTCGCATGATCGGCGGAGCATAACAGCGGCCCCCCACGGCCCCGGCCACCCGCGCCGGCGCGACCTCAGCCGGTGAGAAGCTTCGAGATCCGGTCGCAGATCGCGACGGCGAGCTCCGTCTTCGTCCAGTCTCTCATCGGCTCGTCGTCACCGGCAGTCGACAGGATCGCGGCCCGGTTCGTCGCCGAACCGAACCCGGTCCCCTCGCGCCCTACCTCGTTGGCCACCAGCAGATCGACACGCTTGCGCCGGAGCTTCTCGCGGCCGGCCGCCTCGACGTCGCCCGTTTCCGCCGCGAAGCCGACGAGGACGAACCTGCGTTCGGCGCTCCCGAGCTCGGCGAGGATGTCGGGGGTCGGCACGAGCGTGATCTCGGGCGGACCGGCTTCCTTCTTCAGCTTGGACGTCGCCGTGGTTTCGGGTCGGAAGTCCGCGACCGCGGCCGCCATCACGATCGCGTCCGAACGGGGTGCCGCAACGAGGACCGCGTCGCGCATCTCGTCGGCCGTCGTGACCCGAACCACGTCCGGACCGGGTGGCGGCGCGTCCGTGCCGGGGCCCACGATCAACGTCACGTCCGCACCGCGTGAGATCGCCTCCGCAGCGATCGCGAACCCCATCTTGCCGGTCGATCGGTTCCCGAGGAACCGGACCGGGTCGAGCGGTTCCCACGTCGGTCCCGCGGTCACGACGATGCGCCGCCCGGAGAGCTCGCGAGCAGGCGCGAGCGCGCCCTCGATCGCGGCAACGATGTCCGGCGGCTCGACCATGCGACCGATGCCCTCATCGCCGTGAGCCAGCGAACCGGTCGCCGGTCCGACGATCGCGACGCCGCGGTCGACCAGCGCGGCGACGTTGCGTCGCGTGGCCTCGTGCTCCCACATCCCCGTGTGCATCGCCGGCGCGACGATCATCGGGGCGCGCGCCTCGAGCAGCGTCGACGTCAGGAGATCGTCCGCGATGCCGAACGCGAGCTTCGCGATCACGTTCGCGGTCGCCGGCGCGATCACGACCGCATCCGCCTCGTGCGCCAGGCGGACGTGGAGGACCTGACCGGGCTCCTCCCACAGATCGGTGTACACGCGATGGTCGGAGAGCGCTGCGAACGTCGCGGGTCCGACGAACCGCTCCGCCGACGACGTCATCACGACGCGAACCTCGGCTCCCTTGAGCCGGAGGAGACGAACGAGGATGCACGCCTTGTACGCGGCGATCCCGCCAGTCACACCGAGCAGGATGCGACGACCGCTGATCGGGCTGCGTGCACTCGGGTCCAACCTGCCACCTCCGGCGCCGACGGACGTCGGCGCGGGCCGGCTACTTGATGCTTGGAGCCTCGGTGCGCTCGGCCTCGACCTTGCCCTGTGCGATCTCCTCGAGGGCGATCGACAGCGGCTTGCTCTTGAGGCCGGTCTCGACGAGCGGCGGGATGAACTCCGCGCGACCCTCGCCGAGCTGGTTGTAGTACGAGTTGATCTCGCGCGCTCGCTTCGCCGCGAGGAGGACGAGCGTGTACTTCGAGTCGACCTGCGCGAGCAGATCGTCGATCTTCGGCTCGATCATCGAGGGTGATCCTTCCTGGACTGACCTGACTGACCGGACTGACGCCGGGCACGCCGAACGCGCTCACGCGGTCCGGGACGCTCCGATGATAGCAGCGACCTGCGACGACGCGGACGTGAGGTCGTCGTTCACGACGACGTGGTCGAACAGGTCGCGCTGCGATCCCTCCCAGGCCGCCTTCGCGAGGCGGCGCTGGAGCTTCTCCTCATCCTCGGTCGCGCGCGTTCGCAGCCGGCGCTCGAGCTCGGCGAGCGAGGGAGGCTCGAGGAAGATCAGCACCGCATCCGGCCGTGCCTCGCGCACCTGACGCGCGCCCTGCACGTCGATCTCGAGCAGCACGTCGCGGCCTTCGGCGAGGGCCTCGTCGATCGGGCGGGACGGCGTGCCCGAGCGATGCCCGAAGATCTCGGCCCACTCGAGGAGCTCGCCCCGCTCGACCATCTCGTCGAATCCCTCCTCGCCGACGAAGGAATAGTCGACCCCGTCCCGCTCGGTGGGACGGGGTCGACGGGTGGTCACGGAGACGGAGACGCGGAGGTCGGGCAGGAGCTCGCGCACCCGCGCGACGACGGTTCCCTTGCCGACGCCAGAGGGGCCGGCGATGACGTAGAGGATCCCGCCCAGTGACGGGCTACTTCTTCGCGAACTCGCCGAGCAGCGAGTCCCGCTGCTTCGCGCCGAGCCCACGGATGCGGCGACTGGCCGAGATGTCGAGCTTCTCCATGATCTTGCGCGCCCGGACCTTCCCCACACCCGGGAGCGACTCGAGGACCGTAGAGACCTTCATCTTGCCGACGGTGTCGTCGTCCTGCTTCGACAGCATGTCCTTGAGGTTGAGCTTCCCGGACTTCAGCTGACCCTTGAGCTCCGCTCGCTTGCGTCGCGCTTCCGCCGCCTTCTCCAGGGCCTGTTTGCGCTGTTCGTCCGTCAGGACGGGAAGAGGCATAGGTCAACTCCTTCGATCGGGGGCGGGAACGCGCCGAGTATATCGACGGGCCTCGCGCGCCAGCAACGCGACCGATGCGTATGACCTGCGGTTTCGCGGTTCGCGGCGGGGCTATCGGACCGACGCCAGGATCGTCCGCGCGACGCTCGCGGGGTCGCTCGCGGCCGTGATCGGTCGACCGATGACGAGGTAGTCGGCACCGCGCTCCACCGCCTCCTCGGGCGTCAGCACCCGAACCTGATCGTGACCGTTCGATCCCGCCGGACGGATGCCGGGGACGACGAGGCAGAACGCATCGCCCGTCACCTCTCGCACGGTCGCGACGTCCTCACCCGAGACGACGGCACCGGTCGCCCCGGCGGCCCGCGCCTCGAACGCGAGCGAGGCCGGGGACGCGAGCCCCTCTCCCGCGAGGCTGGACAGGACGGTGACCGCGAGGATCGTCGGCACCGGGTGACCCGCCTCCTCCGCCCCGGCGGTCGCCCCGCGGACCGCGGCCGAGATCATCGTCTCCCCGCCGAGCGCGTGGACCGTGAGCATCGAAACGCCCAACCGCGCAACGTTGCGCGAGGCGCGCTCGACGGTGTTCGGGATGTCGTGGAGCTTGAGGTCCAGGAAGACGGGGGCGTGTCCGCGGATCCGCCCCACGACCGCGGGCCCGGCCGCCGTGAACAGCTCGAGCCCCACCTTGAAGAGTCCGACGGTGCCGGCGAGCCCCGCCGCGATGCGATCGGCGGCGTCGGCCTCGGAGACGTCGAGCGCCACGACCAAGGGGTTGTCCGGACGAGGGATCACACGCTCGCCTCCGCGACGCCGCGGACCCGGAGCCGTCCGCGCAGATCAACCGGCGATGCCATCCCCTTGGACGCGAGGTAGGACACGATGCCCCTGGCGATCATCACCGGCGCCTCCGGATCCAGCAGGATCGCGGTTCCGACCTGGACCGCCCACGCGCCGGCGAGGAGGAACTCGACGGCGTCATCGCCCGTCGTGATGCCACCGACGCCCATGATCGGAACGTCGGGCAGCGCGCGCGCCACCCGGTAGACCGCGGCGAGGGCGATCGGCTTGACCGCGGGGCCCGACAGGCCGCCCACCGGAGCGGCGAGCTCCGCCCGCAGTGCCCCTGCGTCGACCCCGAGCCCCGGCACCGCATCGATCAACGTCAGCCCGTGCGCCCCGAGACGGATGCACTGCCGCGCGACGTCGACGAGGTCAGGGAGCAACGGCGGTAGCTTGACGAACACGGGCAACGCGGCGAGCCGCGAGATCGCACCGACCACCTCGCCGATGCGCTCGTGACGCGCGTAGAACGGCTCGCCGCCGCGCTCCTCGTCGGGGCACGAGAGATAGACCTCGAGCGCCGTGATCCCGGGCTGGCGGTGCAGCGCACCCGCGACGCGGATGTACTCCTCCACCGTGGTCCCTGCGACCGACGCGAACACGGGCACCTTCGCCTTCACGAGCCGTGGGAGATCGTCCGAGACGAACGACTCGACGCCGGGGTTCTGGAGGCCCGTCGCAGTGAGCAGTCCGCTCGCGGTCTCGGCCGCCCGCGGGGTCGGGCCGCCGCGGTTCGGCGCGAACGTCAAGCTCTTCGTGACGATCCCGCCGAGCCGGTGCAGATCCACGAGCGACGGGACGTCGCGTCCCGTGCCGACGCATCCCGACGCGGCGAGGACCGGATGCGGCAGCCGGATCCCGTTGAGATCCACGACGACGCTCTGCTTCGCCACGTCAGCCCGGCCACGTGCGCACGACCGGGAACCCTTCGGGCGGCGTCGGGGCGAGTCGCGGCTCGTCCCCCATCCATCGGTCCCACAGGATCCGCGCCGGGTTGAACACGGGACCCTCCGTGCACGCGCGGAGATGGTCGAACCCGGAGCCGTCCTTGCGGATCACCGGCACCACGCAGGTCAAGCACAGCCCGATGCCGCACGCCATCCGCTCCTCGACCGCCATCTGCGACGGGATCTGCCGCTCGAGGCAGACGTCGGCGATCGCGCGGAGCGAGGAACGCGAAGCCGCGGCGTAGACCACCTGCGCGCCGGTGCGTTCGAGGGCGTCCGGCAGCGCGTCGAGCACCGAGCCCTGGTCACCGAGGCTGCCGTCCTCGGTGACGATCGCGATGGTCTGCGACAACCGTTTGCCCTCGATCGGTTTGAAGACGCGGTCCTGCGTGTCGGCGCCGAGGATCATGTCGACGCGCTTGCCGCGAGCGCGGAGCTCCTGGCCGAGGAAGTAGATCGGCGCCGCGCCGTGACCCTCGGCGATCAGCAGGCACGACGTCAGCTTCGTGGGATAGGCGAACGCGGTGCCGAGCGGGCCGATCACATCGAGGAACTGGTGCGCCTTGATCTCGGCGAGCCACGAGTTCGCCGGGCCGCGAGGATCGACGATGAACTCGAGCGTCCCGGCCCACCCGCCGCGCCGGGACGCTTGGTGGATCGAGAACGCCCGCCGGAGCAGGAACGCGCGCTCACCGGGCATCGCGATCGAGAGGAACTGCCCCGGGCGGACGCGCTCGGCGACGTCCGGCGCGACGATCGTGATCGAGTGATAGGCGCCGAGCTTCCGCGCGTTGAGGACCTCGGCGCGGACGCGCTTCACGGTCGCTCGCCGACCGGACCCACGGACGCCGCGAGCGTCAGTCGCTCCTGGACGGGTGACGGAGCCGCGGCGAGCGCGTGATGCTCCTGGAGCGATCTCGGTTCCGATGGCTCGCCCCGGAGGGCCTCGATACCGCGCAGCGCCGCCATCACCCCCGGCAGCGTCGTCACGCAGGGGATGCCGGCTTGGGCCGCCGCCGTCCGGATGAAGTAGCCGTCCGTCCGCGCTCCCCGACCGAACGGCGTGTTGATGACGAGATCGACCTCGCCGTCGCGGATCAGATCGACGACGCTGCGGCCGCCCTCGGACACCTTGGCGACGCGCGTCACCGTGATGCCGGCGCGCTCGAGGAGACCGGCGGTCCCTTTGGTCGCGAGCAACCGGAAGCCGGTCTCGGCGAGCCGACGCGCGGGCAGGAGGATCGCGCGCTTGTCCCGGTTCGCGACCGAGACGAAGACCGTCCCCGATCGCGGCAGCGCGCTGCCGCTCGCGACGAGCGCCTTCGCGAGCGCGCGGCCGTGATCGGCGTCGATCCCCATCACCTCTCCCGTCGACTTCATCTCGGGTCCGAGCACCGTGTCGACGCCGGGGAAGCGACCGAACGGCAGCACGGCGGCCTTGACGGCCGTGTGCGGGAGATGACGGTACCGGTGGCGGTCCGCCGGCAGCGTGCCGTCGGCGGTCAACCCCTCGAGCGTCTCGCCGAGGAGCACCCGCGTCGCCACCTTCGCGAGCGGGATGCCGACCGCCTTGGAGACGAACGGGACGGTCCGCGACGCGCGGGGGTTCGCCTCGAGCACCCAGATGCGCTCGTCCTTCACCGCGAGCTGGAGGTTGATCAGCCCGACGACGCCGAGCCGACGCGCGATCGCCCCCGTGATGCGCTCGATCTCATCGAGCTCGTCGTCGGACAGCGTCGCCGGCGGGATCTGGCACGACGAGTCCCCCGAGTGGACCCCGGCCTCCTCGATGTGTTCCATCACCGCGCCGACGAAGACGTCGATCCCGTCGCACACCGCGTCGACGTCGACCTCGATCGCGCCCTCGAGGAACCGATCGATCAGCACGGGATGGTCGGGGCTCGCCGCGGCCGCTGTCGTCACGAAACGCTCGAGCTCCCCGGCCTCGTAGACGATGTCCATCGCGCGACCGCCGAGCACATAGCTCGGGCGGACGACGACGGGGTACCCGATCCGCGCGGCGATCTCGCGCGCCTCGTCGAGGTCATGGGCCTCCCCGTGCGGCGGCGCCGCGATATCGAGCTCCCGCAGGAGCTCGGCGAACTTCCCGCGATCCTCCGCGAGGTCGATCGCCGCCGGCGGCGTTCCCAGGACGCGGAACCCGGCCGCCTCGATGTCGTGCGCGAGCTGCAACGGCGTCTGCCCGCCGAGCTGACAGACCACGCCGACCGGCTGCTCCCGCTCGCACACCGCGAGGACGTCCTCGGTCGCGAGCGGCTCGAAGTACAGGCGCGCGCTCGTGTCGTAGTCCGTCGAGACCGTCTCCGGGTTCGAGTTGACCATCACCGCCTCGTAGCCGGCGTCGCGCAGCGCGTAGGCGGCGTGCACACAGGCGTAGTCGAACTCGATCCCCTGCCCGATCCGGTTGGGACCCGCGCCGAGGATCACGACCCGCGGTCGTTCCGCGGCGCGGACCTCGTCCTCGTCCTCGTACGCGGAGTAGTGGTAGGGGGTCGTCGCCGGGAACTCGCCCGCGCACGTGTCGACGGTCTTGTAGACGGGGTGGACGCCGAGCGCGGTTCGACGCGCGCGGACGCTGGCCTCGTCGGTCCCCGTCAGCGCGGCGAGCCGGCGGTCGCCGATCCCGAGCCGCTTCGCGGTCCTGAGCTCCCCGGCGTCGAGGGCGTCGAGGTCGCGACCCTCGAGCTCGAGGGCGCCCTCCACCACCTGGGCGATCTGATCCACGAACCACGGGTCGATGCCCGAGCGCAGCGCGACCTCGTCCACGGTCGCGCCGTCGCGGAGCCGGCGCTCGAGGTCGTGCAGTCGGTGGTCGGTCGCGACGCCGACGTCCCCTCGGGCGGCCTCCCAGCCGAGATCGGCCCCGCGCCGTTCGAGCGCGCGCCACGCCTTGCCGAGGGCTTCCTTGAACGTGCGCCCGATCGCCATCACCTCGCCGACCGACTTCATCGTCGAGGTGAGCACCGGGTCGGCCTCCGGGAACTTCTCGAACGCGAACCGCGGGATCTTCACGACGACGTAGTCGAGGGTCGGCTCGAACGCGGCCGGGGTCAGACCGGTGATGTCGTTCGTCACCTCGTCGAGCGTGTACCCCACGGCGAGCAACGCCGCGATCTTCGCGATCGGGAAGCCGGTGGCCTTCGAGGCGAGCGCCGAGCTGCGGGAGACGCGCGGGTTCATCTCGATCAGCACCTGGCGTCCCGTCGCGGGGTCGACCGCGAACTGGATGTTCGACCCGCCGGTCTCCACGCCGATCGCGCGGATGCACGCGAGCGCGCTGTCGCGCATCCGTTGGTACTCCCGGTCGGTCAGCGTCATCGCCGGCGCCACGGTGATCGAGTCGCCGGTGTGGACGCCCATGGGGTCGACGTTCTCGATCGAGCAGATCACGACGGCGTTGTCCGCGCGGTCGCGCATCACCTCGAGCTCGAACTCCTTCCAGCCGGCGATGGACTCCTCGACGAGGACCTCGTGCACCGGGCTGATCTCGAGCGCGCGCGACGCGAGCCGCTCGAGCTGGGCCCGATCGGCGGCGAAGCCGCTTCCGCCACCTCCGAGCGTGAACGACGCCCGAACGATCAGCGGATAGCCCAGCTCTTCACCGACCGCGATCGCCTGCTCGAGCGTGCGCGCGATCCCCGCCCTCGGGACGTCGAGACCGGCGGCCTGCATCGCCGTCTTGAAGCCGCTCCGATCCTCGGCGCGGTGGATGGCCTCGAGCCCGGCGCCGATCAGCTCGATCCCGAGGCGGTCGAGGTCGCCGGACTCGGCGAGCGCGACGGCGACGTTGAGCGCTGTCTGCCCGCCGAGCGTCGGCAGCATCGCCTGCGGGCGCTCCCGTTCGAGCACCTGGAGGACCGACGCGGGCGTGAGCGGCTCGACGTACGTGCGATCGGCGAACTCGGGGTCGGTCATGATCGTCGCCGGGTTCGAATTGACGAGGGACACCTGGTAGCCCTCGCGGCGCAGGACCTTGCACGCCTGCGTCCCCGAGTAGTCGAACTCGCACGCCTGGCCGATCACGATCGGTCCCGAGCCCACGATCAGGATGCGCGCAAGATCGGTCCGCTTGGGCATCAGGCCGCCGCCTGCATCAGCGCTCGGAAGCCGTCGAACAGCGCGCGCGAGTCGTGGGGCCCCGGCGCCGCCTCCGGGTGGTACTGCACCGAGAACGCCGGGACGTCCAGGCACCGGAGCCCCTCGAGCGTCCCGTCGTTCAGGTTCCAATGCGACAGCTCGACACGCCCCGAGGGCGTCTCCGCGACATCGCCCTCCCGTCGCCAGCCGTCCGGGTCGAGCGCGAAGCCGTGGTTGTGGCTGGTGATCTCGACGCGTCCGGTCTTGACGTCGCGAACGGGTTGGTTCACGCCGCGGTGTCCGAACGGCATCTTGAAGGTCCGTCCCCCGAGCGCCAGGCCCAGGAGCTGATGCCCGAGGCAGATCCCGAACAGCGGCAACGCCCCGAGCAGCTCGCGGGCCGCCGTCACGCCGTACCGCGTCGCCGCCGGGTCGCCCGGTCCGTTCGACAGGAACACGCCGTCGAAGTTGCCCGCGAGGATGCGGGAGGCGGGCGTCTCGGCCGGCACGACGGTCGCCTCGATCCCCATGCGCGCGAGCCGGCGCAGGATGTTCGTCTTGAGGCCGAAGTCGTACGCCGCGACGCGGAGGACGTGCCCGTGATCGGTGGACGCCGGCCCGACGACATCGCGCGCCTCGTACGCCTGTGCCGTCGACACGCCGCTCGCGAGATCCGCACCCTCCATCCCCGCCGACGCCCGCACGCGATCGAGGAGCGAGACCGGGTCGAGATCCTCGATCGAGATCCCGCAGCGCATCGACCCCCGCTCGCGGAGCCGGAGCGTGAGTCGTCGCGTATCGATCCCCTCGAGCGCGACGACACCGGCGACCTCGAGCTCCTCGTGCAACGTGCGCGTGGCGCGCCAGCTGGATGCGCGGCGAGCGGTCTCGCGCACCACGAACCCCGCGACCCGGACCCCGGCCGATTCGGGATCCTCGTCGTTCGTGCCGTAATTGCCCTGCTGCGGCGCCGTCATCGTCACGACCTGTCCGGCGTACGACGGATCGGTCAGCACCTCCTGGTAGCCGGCCATCCCGGTGTTGAAGACGGCCTCGCCGAACGTCTCACCACGCGCCCCGAACGAGGTGCCCGTGAACGTCGAACCGTCCTCGAGCGCGAGCAACGCCGCGGGCGCTCGGGTCAACGCTGCGCCTTGCCGTCGGCGACGACCAGGGATCCGCGATGGATCGTGTGCACGACGCGCCCGCGCAGCGACCGACCGAGGAAGGCGCTGTTCCGGCTCCTCGAGGCGAACGGCGGCTCGACGGTCCACTCGGCCGCCGGGTCGAACACCACGAGGTTCGCGACGCGACCCGGCTCGAGCGGCCCGCCGTGATCCGAGGCCCCGAGGATCCGCGCGGGCGTCGTCGACAGTGCGTCGATCGCGCGCGTCAACGACACCGTGCCCGGTTCGACGAGCTGCGTGAGGAGGGCCGCGAGCGCGGTCTCGAGACCGATCGTGCCTGGGGGCGACCGGTCGAACTCCGCTTCCTTCTCCTCGACCGCGTGCGGCGCGTGATCGGTCGCGACGACGTCGATCGTCGCGTCGGCCACCGCGCGTCCGAGCGCCTGGCGATCCTCGGGCGTCCGCAGCGGCGGGTTCACCTTGAAGTTCGTGTCGTAGGTGACGAGATCGTCGTCGCTGAACACCAAGTGGTGGGGCGTGACCTCAGCGGTCACGCGGAGCCCGTCGCGCTTCGCGCGCCGGACGAGCTCGACCGAGCCCGCGCTGCTCAGGTGGCAGAGGTGGAGCCGGCCGCCCGTGAGCCTCGCGATGGCGAGATCGCGGGCGACGATGACCTCCTCGGCCTCGCGCGGTTGCCCCGCGAGCCCGAGCGCGTACGAGTGCTCACCTTCGTGCATCTGGCCGCCCTCGGCGAGCGATCCGTCCTCGCAGTGCTCCGCGATCACGACGCCCTCGAAGGCCCGCGCGTACGTGAGCGCGTTGCGCAGGACCCGCGCTTCGGGGACGCAGCGCCCATCGTCGCTGAAGATCCGGACGCCGGCCTCGACCATCTCGCCGATCTCGGCCATCTCCTCACCGGCGAGCCCCCGGGTGATCGCCCCCACGGGGAAGACGTCGACGAGCCCGGCCCGCTCGCCGAGCGCGCGGACCTCGTGGATCACGGCGGCGTTGTCGGCGACCGGCTCCGTGTTCGCCATCGGCGAGACGGCCGTGAACCCACCGACCGCGGCCGCGCGGGAGCCGCTCTCGACGGTCTCCTTGTCCTCGCGGCCCGGCTCGCGGAGGTGCGTGTGCAGGTCGACGAGCCCGGGCGCGATGACGAGGCCGTCCGCGTCGATCACCGTCGCACCCGTCGTGGGACCGTCGGCGGACGCGATCGCACCGTCGGAGATCAGGACGTCGGCGACCTCGTCGCGACCGGCCGCCGGATCGACGACCCTCCCGCCCCTCAGCAGGATCCGACCGGTCACGCCGCCTCACCCGCGTCGGCGCCGTCCGCCCCCGTGCCGCCGAGGAGGAGGTACAGGAGCGCCATCCGGATCGCGATGCCGTTCGTCACCTGCTCCTCGATCACGGAGTTCGGCAGGTCGGCGACGTCGCTGTCGATCTCGACGCCGCGGTTCATCGGTCCCGGGTGCATGATCAGTGCGTCCTCGGGCAGCATCGCGACCCGGTCGCGCGTCAGCCCGAACAGCCGCGCGTACTCGCGGACGCTCGGGAAGTACTGCTGGCGCTGCCGTTCGCGCTGGACGCGCAGCATGTAGCAGACGTCCAGCTTGGGCAGCACGCCGCCGATGTCGTAGCTCACGTCGACCCCCCACGCCGGCGCGTCGGGCGGGATCAGCGTCGGCGGGCCGACGAGCGTCACCTCGGCCCCCATCTTGACGAGCCCGAAGGAGAGCGACCGCGCGACCCGCGAGTGCAGCACGTCGCCGACGATCGCGACGCGCAGCCCCTCGAGGCGGCCGAGCTTCTCGCGCATCGTGTAGAGATCGAGCAGCGCCTGTGTCGGGTGCTCGTGCGTGCCGTCCCCGGCGTTGAGCACGCTACCCCGCACCCAGCGCGTGAGCGTCAGCGGCGACCCGCTCGAGGAGTGACGGATCACGACGGCGTCGGCTCCCATCGCCTGCAGCGTCAGGGCGGTGTCCTTGAGGCTCTCCCCCTTGCTGACGCTCGAGCCACTCGTCGAGAAGTTGATGACGTCGGCGGACAGCCGCTTGGCCGCGAGCTCGAAGCTGATCCGCGTGCGGGTCGAGTTCTCGTAGAACAGGTTCACGACGGTGCGCCCGCGGAGGGCGGGGACCTTCTTGATCACGCGGGTGCCGACCTCTCGGAGAGACTCCGCGGTGTCGAGGATCCGGACGATGTCCTCGGCGGTGACGTCGTGGATCGACAGGAGATGCTTCTTCATCGGTCGCTCCCGTTCGAGCGGTCGCTCGGCTCGCTGTTCGCGACCGCGGGGGCCGGTACGGGTTCCAGCACGTCGACAGCGTCCTCGCCGTCGAGCTCGCGCACAGCGACGCGCACGTCGTCGTCGCGCCGCGTCGGGACGTTCTTGCCGACGAAGTCGGCGCGGATCGGGAGCTCGCGATGGCCGCGGTCGACGAGGACCGCGAGCTGGATCGCCGTCGGCCGGCCGAAGTCGACGAGCGCGTCGAGCGCGGCGCGGATCGTCCGGCCCGTGAACAGCACGTCGTCGACCAGCACGACGATCCTGCCCGTGATGTCGAAATCGACGCGGGTCTCGTGGACCTCGGGGGCCTCGGCGCGGTAGCCGATGTCGTCGCGGTAGAAGGTGATGTCCAGGACGCCGACGGGGATGGGTACGCCCTCGATGCGCTCGATCTCGGCGGCGAGCCGTCGCGCGAGGTCGTCCCCTCGGGCCGCGATCCCGACGAGGGCGACCTCGCCCCCGCCGCGATTGCGTTCGAGGATCTCGTGCGCGATCCGCGTCACGGACCGCCGGATCTCGGCCTCGCCCATCAGTCGGGACATCAGCGGGACCGGCCGACGGAACGGAGAACGCCCGACCGCGCGTGCGATCGAGCGTCGTCGTCCAGGGCCATCCGGTTGCTCCCTTCCCGGCCTCGCGGGACCGGACTTAAAGGGGGAAGCTCCGCCGCAGGATAGACGGACCGCCGCCCCGCCGCAACGACGACGCCGCCGCCGGTCGCCGCGCGCGGGAGGGCCTACACTTGAGGGGTCCCGACGGCCGAGGCGCTCGCCGCGGTCACGACGGCGTCAGCCGACGACACGTGGAGGATGGACCCGATGGTCGCGTACAGCCCCGGACCCGAGCTGATCGTGGTCGCCGCGATCGTGATCCTGCTCTTCGGCGCGAAGAAGCTCCCCGAGCTCGCGCGCTCGATCGGCCGCTCCTCCAGCGAGTTCAAGCGTGGGATGTCGGAGGGAGCCGCCGACGCCGACGAGGCCGGCACGGCTCCGGACACCACCGCCCGCGCTCAGAACAAGGCCGAGTCCCAGGACTGACGTCGCCGGGTTCGATCTCGCCGTAAACGAACACGGGTCCGCGCGTGTTCAAGGCGCGATGGACGAAGTTCTCCCTCTCATCGCGCCTCCCGCGGCCGTGCACGCCGACGACGCGTTCGAACGCTTCTTCGCGGGCAACCGCGACCGCCTGCACGCCGCCCTCTGGCTGATCACGCGGGACGCGCACGAGGCCGAGGAGATCGCGCAGGAGACGTTCGTGCGCGTGTGGGAGCGGTGGGACCGCGTCGGCGCACTGGACGACCCCGACGGCTACCTGTTCCGGAGCGCGATGAACGTGTTCCGCAATCGGCGACGTCGCGCGAAGGTCGCCCTGCGCCGGATCGTCGGGACGGATCCGACGCCGGACCGTCTCGCCGCCGTGGAGGAGCGCGACGCGGTGTCGCGCTCGCTCGCGACCCTCACGCCACGACAGCGTGCGGCGATCGTCCTCACCGACCTGCTCGACATGACCTCGGAGGATGCGGCCCGCGCGCTCGGTGTGCGCCCGTCGACGGTGCGCGTGCTCGCCGCGCGTGCCCGCGCCGCCCTCCGTGACCGGATGGAAGGCGGAGACGATGAGTGATACCCGTGCGGTGCTCGAGCGGGCGGCGCGACGCGCGCCCCGCGTCGCGTACGACATCGAGACGCTTCGCGAACGCCGGATGTCGATGCTGCGTCGTGATCGTCGGTCCGCCGCCGCGATCAGCGTGATCCTCATCGCGGCGCTGGCCGTCGGATCGGTCGCGGTCCTGCGCTCGCGCGGCGGTTCCACCCCGTCGTCGTCCGACGAGCCGTACGGGCCGCTGCCCGCTGCGTGGGCGCCGCTCCCCGACCCGGCGGACGACGGCTACGCCTTCCTGCGGACGACCGGCAGATCCATCGCATCGGGTGAGCAGCAGCCCGACGGCTCGATGGAGTTCCGATGGGATGAGGCGACGTGCACGTCGTGGTGGGCCGAGGACGGCTCGGGACGCACGCGCTGCGAGCGCAAGGGCGACGTCACCGACGACGTGACCTACCGGAGGGGCGAGTGGCCGACGGAGATCGACACCGCGGCGCTTCCGGGTAGCCCGGCCGAGCTCGCCGCGTACTTGACGGGGTCGCTGCCGTCGCCGGTCGCCGACGGAACGCCGACCCCGGGGGCGACGACGGACGACACCCGCCTGTGGCGGGCAGCGGACGCGCTCGTCACCGCGCCGAACGTCTCGCTCGCCGTCCGAGCTGCGCTCGTCGACGTCATCTCCGGCGTGGCGTTCGCGGACGTCGACCTCGACGCGACCGACCCGGTCGGCCGACCGGCCTATCGGATCCGGGTCGTCGACGCGCACGAGGGTTCGGACGGGATCGCCTACGATTACTACGTCGATCCCGCGACGCACCTCCCGCTCGCGTCCTCGGAGACGGACCTCGGGGCCGACCAGGCGTGGACGTTCGAGATCGTGATCGAGACCGGGGTGAGCGGTTCGACGGACGCGACGGCGCCGAGCGTGATCCCGGCTCCGGTGTCGGCGCCTACCGACGCGTTGCCTCGCGACGGCCGCGACGACGTCGTGAACCGATGCTCACAGGGCTCGAACGACCTCACGCTCACGCGCTCCGCGGAGGGGTACGACCACGACTGCTTCGTGGTCGAGGCGACTACGCCGTTCACGATCACCTTCCGCATCGAGACACATGCGGAGGGTCGGATCGCGATCCATGAGGTCGAGTCGGACGAGCCGTGGTTCGCGGCACCGCCCCTGAGCGGTCCCGGAGAAGCCCGGTACGAGATCCCGGCGCTCGACTACCGCGAGGACGGACGGAACAGCTACCTCGTGCGCGACGGCGACGTGTTCGTGGGCACTCTTTACGTGCGCTGACGCTCGTCAGTCGGGAGCGGGGGCACGCCCGAGCCCCGACGCGATCCGCCCGAGGACGCCGTTCACGAATCGCCCGGAATCGTCGGTGGACAGCTCCTTCGCCGCGCGGACCGCCTCGTCGATCGCGACCCCGACGGGGATCTGGCTGTCCGTGGACGTGAGCTCGTACGTGGCGACGCGCAGGATCGTTCGGTCGAGCGACGCCATCCGTCCGACGGTCCAGCCCTCGGCGTGCGTCCCGATCGTGCGGTCGAGCTCGGGGAGCATCGCCGCGACACCCTCGACGAGCTCCCGGGCGTAGGGCGGAACCGGACGCTCGGCGTCGGTCCAATCGCGCAGGACCGACCGGCCGTCGGCACCGGTTACGTCCGCCTGATACAGGATGTCGAGCGCGAGACGACGAGCCTCGCGCCGCGTCGTCATCGGATCACTTCACGCGCTCGATGTACGCGCCCGAACGCGTGTCCACCTTGACGCGCTCGCCCTCCTCGACGAAGAGCGGGACCTGGACGACGTAGCCGGTCTCCAGCGTCGCGGGCTTCATCGCGTTGGTCCGCGTGTCGCCCTTCACGCCGGGCTGCGTCTCGGTGATCGTCAGCGGGACCGAGGCGGGAAGCTCGACGCCGATCGGCACGCCCTGATGGACCGCGACCTGCGCGTTCATGCCCTCGGCCATGTACCGCGATGCGTCGCCGACGATGTCCGCGTCGACGGGGAGCTGCTCGTACGTGTCGGTGTCCATGAAGGTGAAGTGGTTGCCGTCGCGGTAGAGGTACTGCATCTCCTTGCGCTCGACGATCGCGAGCCCGACCTTGACGCCCGCGTTGAAGGTCTTCTCGACGACCCCGCCCGTCTTCAGGTTGCGCAGCTTCGTCCGGACGAACGCACCGCCCTTGCCCGGCTTGACGTGCTGGAACTCGACGACCTGGAACAGGAGCCCGTCGAGCTCGAGCGTCATCCCGTTCTTGAGGTCGTTCGTCGACACGCTCACAGCACCACCAGCTCCTTCGTGCTTCGCGGGATCTCGCGGGCGCCGTCGGCCGTGATCTCGACCATGTCCTCGATGCGCACGCCCCCGAGGCCCGGAAGATACACGCCGGGTTCCACCGTGACGACGGTGCCGAGCGGCAGCGATCCGGTCGAGGAGCGATGGAACATCGGCTCCTCGTGGATCTCGAGCCCGACGCCGTGGCCGAGCCCGTGGCCGAAGCGCTCGCCGTACCCGGCCGCCTCGATCGCCCCACGGGCGACGCCGTCGAGCTCCTCGCCTCCGATTCCGGCACGGACGGCACCCAGCGCGGCCTCCTGCGCCTCTCGCACCGTCTCGTAGGCCTGGCGCGCGGGCTCGCCGGGCTCGCCGGTTGCGAAGGTGCGGGTGCCGTCGGAGCAGTAGCCGTCGAGCATCGCGCCCATGTCGAAGACGACCAGCTCGCC